>NZ_CAMPHH010000032.1 GCF_946885855.1 uncultured Actinotalea sp.
CGCTCAGCCCTGCTGCCGACCGAGCCAGGCCGCGGCCGTGCGCTCCTCGGCCTCGATCGCCGCGCGGATCGCGCCGGCCGTCGCCTCCTCGACCGCGCCGCCGAACAGCGGGATGGTGGCCCGCAGCTCGCCGTCGTAGTGCTGGGTGGTCGTGCCGTCCTCGTGCGCGACCAGACGCGTGGTCCCGCTGAGGCGGACCGGCACGCCGGTGATCTCGACGACGACGGTGCCGTGGCGGACCCCCGGCTCCGGTGCCTCCCAGGCCTCGACCTGGCGCACCTCGAGGCCGGCGCCGAGCAGCGCGCGGAACTGGGCCGGGACCGCGTCCGTCGGCATCTGCCGCCGGGTCGTCACGGTGAACGCCTCGGTCGCCCGGCCGACGACGTCGACCTGGTGGCTCACCGCCCCGGTCGCCCGGACCTTCTCCTGGACGAACGCCTCGTCGGCGAGCAGGGTCCCGACGCGCTCGAGATCGGCGTCGTAACGGACCTGGGCGGTCAGGTGCACCGGTTCCTCCGTGGGCTGGGCGGTCCGCTGAGGCTAACAAGGCCGCGCGGTCCCCAGGCAGGACCCCCGTCGGTCGCCCGCGGTGGGCATCGGCCGACGTCGGCCCGGCGTCCGGTGAGCGACCGGGTCGGGTCCCGGGCGCGTCTCCTAGGCTGCGGGCGTGTCCACCCTGAGCGACCTCGTCCCGCGCCACGCCGACCTGTCGCCCGCCGACATCGAGTGGCTGCACCTGCTCGTCGGCGACTGGCAGCTCATCTCCGACCTCGCCTTCGCGGACCTCGTGCTGTGGCTGCCGACGCGCGAGGGCGGCTGGGTGGCGATCGCCCAGGCGCGGCCGTCCACCGGCGCGACGGTCCACTACGACGACGTCGTGAACAGCGCGCCCCCGGAGGGCCAGCGCACGCAGCTGGAACGGGCGCTCGCGGAGATGACGATCCAGCGCTCGCGGGAGCCGCGCTGGTTCGGCACGTACGCGGTGCGCGAGGAGGCGGTGCCGGTCGTGCACGACGGGCGGGCCATCGCCGTCGTCGCGCGGCAGACGAACCTCGGGGGAGCGCGGACGCCGAGCCGGCTCGAGCTCAACTACGTCGAGGCCGCGGACGACCTCGTCGGGATGATCGCGCGGGGGGAGTTCCCGTCCCCGAACGCGCCCACGGGGCCGCGCCGCGGAGCGCCGCGCGTCGGTGACGGGCTCATCCGGCTGAACTCCGAGGGCGAGGTCCTCTACGCCAGCCCGAACGCGCTCTCGGCGTTCCACCGCTTCGGCGTCATCGGCTCGCTCGTGGGCCGGTCGCTGGCCGAGGTGACCACCGAGCTGCTCGAGGACCGGTCCTCGGCGGACGAGTCCCTTCCGGTCGTCGTCATGGGTCGGGCGCCGTGGCGCACCGACCTGGAGTCGCGCGGCGTGTGCCTGTCGCTGCGCGCGGTGCCGCTGACCGAGCACGGGCAGCGGATCGGCGCGGTGCTGGTCTGCCGGGACGTGTCCGAGCTGCGTCGGCGCGAGCGGGAGCTCATCACCAAGGACGCGACGATCCGCGAGATCCACCACCGGGTGAAGAACAACCTCCAGACCGTCGCAGCGCTCCTGCGGCTGCAGGCGCGGCGGATGGAGTCGCCCGAGGCGCGCGCCGCGCTCGAGGAGGCCATGCGCCGGGTCACGACCATCTCCCTGGTCCACGAGACGCTGTCCCAGACGCTCGACGAGACCGTCGACTTCGACGCTCTCGTGGACCGCAGCCTGCGCCTGGCGGCCGACGTCGCCTCGGCCGGCGCGAGCGTGCGGACCGTGCGCATCGGGACGTTCGGGATGGTGCCGGCGGAGGACGCGACCGCGCTCGCCCTCATCCTCACCGAGCTCGTGACGAACGCGGTCGAGCACGGGTTCGTCGGGCGGGAGCGGGGGACCGTGGAGATCGCCGCCGAGCGCAGCGGCGCGCACCTGCGCGCCGTGGTCGCCGACGACGGCGTGGGGATGGGTCACGACCCGGGCAGCCCCAAGGGGGCGCTCTCCGGGCTCGGCACGCAGATCGTCGGCACGCTCGTGCGGAACGAGCTGCGCGGGACGATCGACTGGACCCCGCGCGAGGGCGGTGGCACGCAGGTCGCGCTCGACCTCGACCTGCGTGACCGTCGAGCCGCGATCTGAGCGGCCCGGGGCGAGGGGCTCGGACCGGACACGGCTCGGTCAGACCGGCTGGGACCGACCGGCTCGCTCAGACCGGCTCGGTCAGGCCGGCTCGGTCAGGCGGGCTCAGACCGGCTCGGTCAGGACCCCGGACACGACTCGACCCCGGTCCTCCGCGGAGGACCGGGGTCGTGGTCGGTGCGAGCGGGGGGCTCAGCCGGCGCGGCGGGCGCGCGCGGTGCGGCGCTTGAGGGCGCGGCGCTCGTCCTCGGACAGACCGCCCCACACGCCCGCGTCCTGGCCGGACTCGAGCGCCCACTTCAGGCACGTGTCGACGACGGGGCAGCGACGGCAGACAGCCTTCGCCTCCTCGATCTGGACGAGGGCGGGGCCGGTGTTCCCGATCGGGAAGAACAGCTCCGGGTCCTCGTCGAGGCAGGCAGCGCGGTGGCGCCAATCCATGGGTTCCACTCCTCGGGCACGCGGCGAGCCGCAACCCCTGTGGGGGGCGGCGTGGCAGATGGGATCTCGTGCAGAACGTCCTATGACTGCTCCAAGCGTCACATGGACATGCCGAGCACACAAGGGGTTACGCCGAGGTTTCCACAGGGTGTCATGAGGCGTAGGTCACATCACCGGATGCGACATGGTGCCACAGATCACGCGATCCGGGACACATAAGGTCAGGGAGTGAGCAAGAACGCCCGCCGCCGCCGCCGCCCCGCCAGCCGCTCCGGGACCGGCCCGAGCAAGGCCCCGAGCAGAGGTGCCAGGAACGGGCCCGGCGACGGCCGCACCGGCGGCTCGGGTCGCCCGGGCGACCGGCCCTCCGTCCGCGGCGGCGACCGGCCGCCCGAGCCCGCCGGCGCCGCCGGCCCGGGGACCTCCGGCAGGCGCTCGACCCCCGCCGCACCGGGTAGGCCCACGGTGCCGGCCGTGCCGCCCGGCGTGCGCGTCGTCGTGGGCGCCGCGCTCCTCGAGGCGCTGGCGCTGGTGGTGCTCGCGGTGTGGGGCATGGCCCAGCTGGTGGCCGGGCAGCAGAGCTCCCCCGGCGTCGTGATCTTCCTGGTGGTGTTCGCCCTGGTGACGTCGGCGGCCCTCGTGCTCTCGGCGCGGGCGCTGTGGGCGGGCCGACGGACCGGGCGCGCGCCCGTGGCCACCTGGCAGCTGCTGCAGGGCGCCGTCGCGCTCGTGGTGCTCCAGGCGACGGCCGCGCCGGCGGCGTGGGTGGTGCTCGTCCTCTCCGCCGGGGTCTTCTTCCTGCTGCTCACCCGTCCGGTGGTGGCCCACACGGTCGACCGCTGACGCTGACCGCCCCTGGCCCTCTCAGGGCAGGGCGACCTGGACGCGTGCCACGCGTCCCGCGACGACGAGTGCCGCGCGTCCCGGGTGGAGCGGTCGCAGCGGGTCCAGGGCGCACGTGAGGTCCGCGCCGGCCACCTCGGCGGACCCGGGCGTCCCCGGGGCGAGGACGACGAGGGTCGCGGTCGTCCGCAGGGCGGCGAGCAGGCCGCGGTACGCCGCGGCGACGCGGTCCGTCCGGGCCGCCACGACCAGGCGGGGCACGTCACGGCGACCTTCCTCCGCCGCGTCGACCCAGGCCGCCAGCAGGTCCTCCGCGCGCGGCCGGCGGCGCAGGAGCACCTCGACGTCGTCGACGAGCACGACGCTTGACGGTGGGAGGGGCGCCTCTCCGGTAGCGAGGGCGAGCACCTCCGCAGGGTCGTCCTGGACGTCCTCACCGGTGTGCCGCAGGGCGGCCGCCAGGGTACGCAGCGCCGTGGTGCGGCCGGAGCCCGCGGGTCCGACGACGAGGACCGCCGCACCTGCGGGCACCCGCACCGGCCCTGCCCGGTCGCCGCCGACGCCCAGCAGCGGACCGGCACAGTCCGCGCCGCGGCCTCGGACCGGGACCGCGTCGCTCGTCCACCCGCCCGGTCCGGTGCCGTCGCCCGCGCCGTCCAGCGGCCGGCCGAGGCCGGCCGTGCCGCCGTCGTCGGCCGCGACGACGTCAGCGAGCCGCACGGACGCGGGCAGCGCGGCGATCCGCAGCGGTCCGGCCGGGGCCCCCACGCGGGACCTTGGCGCGGCCGGAGGCGGTCCGGCCGGTGGCAGCACCACCTGGCACAGCCGTGGCGCGCCGGCGCCGGGCGGTGGGACGTGGACCCCCCGCCCGGGCGGTGCCCCCGGTGACCACAGCGTCCGGGGCACGCCGAACCCGAGCGCGTCGTGCCCGTCGTCCACGCGCAGCACCACCCGCTCGGTGACGTGCCGCAGCAGGCGGTGCGCCTCGGCCGGCAGGGTGCTGACGGCGACGGCGACCCCGCACGTGCGCGACTCCCGGAGCACCCGGTCCAGCAGCTCGGCCCCGGGCGCGCGGGGCAGCAGGTCCAGCGAGCGCACGACGCCGGCTGCGTCGTCGACGCACAGCAGCACCGGGCCGCTGGTGCGGCCGGGGTCGAGCGGGGTGGGGTCGAGCAGGGTCGGGTCGAGCAGGGCGCGGACGAGCGCGGCGGCGCGCGCCGGGTCCTCGGGTCCGACCACGGTGCCCAGGCCGGGGTGCGGCCCGAGGGAGTGCCAGGGATCCGGGGAGCCGGCGGTGAGGACGTGGACGGCGGCGCCCTCCGCGAGGGCTGCGGCGGCAGCGGCGCGCAGGGTCGTCGTCCGGCCGGAGCCCGGGCCGCCGACGACCGCGAGGTGGCCCGCGCGGTCCCACCCGACGACGTCCCGGCGCCGCAGGTCGGGCAGGTCCCGCACGACGAGCGGGCTCCGCACCGCACCGTCGCGCACCGCCCCTGCGCCGCCGAGGTCGAGGACGTCGACGCTCGTGACGCGGTCCGGCAGCGGCGGCAGCCACGGTGCCTCGGGCCGGTCGCCACCCGTGGCGCGGTGCGCCGCCACCACCTCGGCGACGAGGCGGTCCACGACCTCCGGGGAGGGCTGCCCGTGCGCCGGCCCGGCGCTCGGCACGTCCGGGTGGTGCCAGGGGCACCAGGTGGACCACGGCTCCCCGGGCCGGACCGGGACGGCGCCCCGTCCTCCTCGTGCCGCTGCGCCCGGGTCCGGCCCGGTGCCGGGCAGAGCGGCCCAGGCGGTCTGCAGCACGACCGGGCCCGCACCAGGCCGGGCCAGGACGGCACGGCCCGGGGTGGCGGCGGACAGGCCCGCGGCGTCCGGGACCTCGACGACGTCGCGGGAGTCGGCCGGGTCGGTCACGCGCAGGCAGATCCGCAGGGGGAGGTTGGCCCGCAGCTGGGCGTCGACCACGCCGGCGGGGCGCTGCGTCGCCAGCACCAGGTGCATCCCCAGCGACCGGCCCTGCGTCGCCAGGCGCACGAGGGCGGGCACGAACTCCGGCAGGTCCTCGACGAGCGCCCGGAACTCGTCCACGACCACCACCAGGCGCGGCGGGGGCTGCGGCAGGTCGGCCACGTCCGTGACGTCCGCCGCGGCCAGGCACTCCTCACGTCGCCGCAGCTCGGTGCGGAGGCCCGCGAGGGCGCGCGCCGCCGTCGCGGCGTCGAGGTCCGTGACCATGCCGGTGACGTGCGGCAGGTCGCGGGTGCGACCGAACCCGGCGCCGCCCTTGTAGTCGAGGAGGACCATCGCCACCTCGCTCGGTGGTCGGGTCAGCGCGAGCGCGAGGAGCAGGGTCTGCAGCAGCTCGGACTTGCCGGCCCCGGTCGTCCCGGCGACGAGGACGTGCGGTCCGTCGCCGACGAGGTCGACGCCGACAGCCCCGGCGCCGTCCGCGCCGAGCGCGAGGTCGAGGCGTCGACGGCTCCCCGCCGCGGCCCACGCCCGGACGATGCCGGTGGTCTCCGTCGCGAGCCCGAGGTCGGCCGGTGACACCCGCAGGGGGATGCCGTTCCCGCCGGGGGCGCCGGGGGCACGACGCCCAGCCGCACCCGCCTCCGCCTCGGCGTCCGCCGGGCCATGGACGCCCCCGGGAACCCCGGACGTGCCGGACGTGCCGGACGCGGGAAGTGCCGCGCACCGCCGCGCGTGCCGTTCCGCCCAGCCGACCGTGACGCGGGGCACCTCGACCGCGAGCATCGAGGCGTCCGGGCCGCGCAGCACCGCGCCGGCGTCGCTCGGGTCGGCGGGAGGCCGCACCTCGAGGACCCAGGGGCACCACGCCGGAAGGTCCGCCTCGTGCTCCTCCAGCAGCACCAGACCCGCGGCGGGGGAGCGGCACGTCGTCCACCAGCGGTGCAGGGCGGGCCGTCGTGCGCCGCCGTCGGCGTCCAGGACGAGCACCCGCCCGGTGGACGCCGCGAGCACCGCCTCGGCCTGGGCCGGGGTCCTGGCGACCCGGGCCCCGGACCGACCCGCGAGCCGGGGACCGAGCCACCGCAACCACGACCACGACGGGTCGGCAGGTGGCAGCACGGACAGCGGCAGGGTCGGGTCCGCCAGCGCGTCCGCGAGGATCGCGCGCACCGTGCCCGCCGCGATGTCCCGCGGCCCGACGACGGCGAGCCCGCCGTCCGTGGCGAAGCGCCACCAGGCGGCTCGTTCCACGCCGCGCCCGCCGTGGTCGGCACCCGCCGCCGCCGGTCCGGTGGGTGCCCCGCCCGGACCGCCTCCCGCGGCGGACGACCTCGCGAGCCCGAGCAGGGCGGCGCGGACGGCCGCCGCGGCCGGGTCGGCGAGGCGCCTTCCGGGAGAGGGCGGTGCTACGGGTCGTGGATCCCACGCGTGGTCCGGGTCGGCGTCGTCGTGGAGGCCGTCGCAGCGGACCCCGGCGCCCCCCGCGCCCGGCCGCGGGTCGCCGCGTCCGCCGGGCTCACGCCGGTGCGCCAGGACGGTGAGCGGACCGACGAGCCCCATGAGAAGGAGGAGGGGGCTGCGCAGCACCGTCGCCAGGACGAGTGACCCGGCCAGGGGTACGACCACGGCAGGCTGGGCCATCAGCGCGCGCAGGTCCCGGAGGCGCCCGACCAGGCCGTCGGCGTCGTGGCCACCGCGGCGCCCCGCGTGCGGTGCAGCACCCACGGCCGGACCCGGGCGCCGACGCCGGCCGACCGCCCCCACCGGGCCGTCGGCCCTCGACCTCCGGGCGCGCTGCTGCTCGTCGCCCGTCCCGATCCTGACCTCGACGATCGCCGCCCCGAGCCGGACGGGCTCGCCGGGCCGCACGCGCCGTCGTCGGCCCGTGCCGTCCCCCAGCCACCACCGGCGGGCCCGGACGCGGCCGGCCGGCCGGTGGTGCACGGACGCCCCACCAGGGGTACGGGCGTCCAGGCCCGCGACGCGCCCCGTGGGGTCGGGCGGGTACACCTCGCCGGTCCCCGGGCCGCCGGTGACGGCCACGTGCCACGCCGCCCGCGCGGACGCGGCCGCGGGATCGGGGTTCGTCCGACCCGGTGCGGGATCGGCACCCGGGGTCACGTCGACGACCCACCGCAGCACGGAGCCGGCGACCCACGGGGGAGCGCCGGCGACGTGGTCGTCCGGCAGGACCGTCGCGCCGGCCGCGAGCCGGGCCTCCCGCAGGTCGGGGCGCCCGGTCAGGCGCACGAGGCCGTCACGGCACTGGGCGAGGGTCACGCCGTCGCGCACGACGGCGTCACCGCCGGGGTCGAGGGTGAAGCGCACCGCGGGAGCGTGGCCCGGCACGGGCGACGGGACGACCCCGGGACCGCCCCGCCTGTGGACGGCGGGACGGTCCAGGGGACACGGACCGATGCTGCCTCACTCCACGGCGAGCGCCCGGACCGGGGAGGTGCGGGCCGCCGCGCGGCCCGGCAGTACCGAGGCGAGCAGACCGGCGAGGAGGGCGACCACGAGCACGACCGCCAGGTCGCGCCAGGGGACCTCGTAGGTGACGGCACCCACGGCGCCGAGCACCGCGGCGGCCCCCGCCCAGCCGTACAGCAGCCCGAGCACGGCGCCGACGGTCGCGCCGATGCCGGCGATGAGGACGCCCTCGATGGCGAGCGTGCCGCGCAGCCGGCCCCGGGTCAGGCCGAGGGCCCGCAGGGTTGCGGACTCCCGGCGCCGCTCCAGCACGGACAGGGAGAGGGTGTTGGCCACCCCGATGACCGCGATGACCACCGCGGCCCCGAGCAGCCCGACGACCACCGCGAGGAGCGTGTCGATCACCTGCTCGAACCGCACCCGCTCCAGCGCGGCGCCGGAGACCATGACCGGCGTGTCGGACAGGGCGTCCTGGACGTCCGCGACGACCTGGTCCGCCCGGGCGTCGTCGTCGAACCGGACCCAGGCCTCGTCGGTGACGGTCTCCTCGGTCGCCCCCGCCAGCGTGGCCGGCGTGACGAGCGCGATCCCGGGCAGGTCCGTGACGAGCGCCCGCACCGTGGCCGAAGCGCCCGTGCTGCCCGCACGGCCGGAGCCGGTCCCGTCGCCCGTCCCCTCCTCGGCGTCGGGCGCCTCGACGCCGGTCACGGTGAGCACCTGGCCGTCCACCACGCCGATCGACTCCGCGAGGTCCCCCCCGATGACGATCGTGTCGTCGGCCAGGCCCTCCACCTGCTGCGGCGCGCGCAGCACGGCGGCCAGCGCGTCCGGCTCGGCCGCGAGGACCCCCCACTGGCCGAGCGACCCGCCGTCGGCGTCGCGCAGCTCCACGTCCCCCCGCGTCACGGGGGTGACCCGACCGACGCCCTCGACGCCGTCCACCGTCGCCAGGACGGCCGGGTCCAGGCCCTCCTCCGGCTGGGCGCCGACGGTGACCGCGAGGTCCACGGGGAACTGCTCGGCGAGCTCGTCGGAGAGGGTCGTCCGCGCGCTGGCCGCGCCGGTGCTCATCATCGCCACGAGCGTCACGCCGATGAGCAGGGCCGAGCTCGTGGCCGCCGTCCGGCGCGGGTTGCGCGCCGTGTTGGCCGCCGCGAGCCGCGCCGTCGGCCCGCCGCGGCCCAGGAGCCGCCCCACGCCGCGCGCGACCGCCGGCACCCACAGGACCGCCCCGAGCAGGATGCCCACGAAGGACACGCCGCCGCCGAGCACGCCGGCGCCGAGCGCCACGACCGGCCCGACCACCGGTGCGGCGAGCGCGCCGGCCACCAGGAGCAGCCCGCCGCCGACGGCGAGCAGCCCCGCGAGCGCGAGGCGGACCCGTCCCGCGCGGCGGCCCTCGACCGGGTCGGCCGGCCGTAGTGCGGCCAGCGGGGCGACGCGGGTCGCGGCCCGGGCCGGCGCGAGCGCCGCGGCCAGCGTCACGGCGGTCCCGACCACCAGCGGCACGAGCACCGCGGCGGGGGTGACGGTGATGACGTCGGGGAGGGAGGCGTCCGTCCCGGTCGCCCCGACGACGGACAGCGTCGCCTGGGTCAGCGCCAGGCCGGCGAGGACGCCGACCACGGACGCCCCGACGCCGAGGATGCCGGCCTCGACGAGCACCGAGCGCCGCACCTGGCTGCGGTCCGCTCCCACGCACCGCAGCAGCGCGAGCGTGCGGGTCCGCTGGGCGACGAGGACCTGGAAGGTGTTCGCGATGACGAGGGCCGCGACGAGCAGCGCGACCGCCGCGAACGCCAGGACGACCGCCGTCAGCGCGTTCTCCCCGCCGCTCAGCTCGTTCACCAGCGCGTCGGCGTGCTCGTCCTTGGTGCGCACGACGGCGTCGCCGGCCGCCTCCTGCAGGTCCGTCGCCACCGCGGCGACGTCCGTCCCCTCCGTCACGACGGCGACGGCGGTCCGGTAGCCCGGGCCCTCGCCCAGGGTCTCCTCGCCGAGCCACCGGCGCGCGTCCGCCGGGTCGAGGACGACGGCGCCGCCGGACCCGACGAATCCGCCCGTCGGGTCCTCGGTCAGGCCCGTGACGACGACCTCCTCCGTGACGCTCGTCCAGGTGGACGAGCTCGGGTCCGACTCGTCCGGCGTCCACACGCCCCGGACGGCGTTCACGGTGTCGCCGATCCCGACCTCCAGCCGCTCGGCGAGCGGCACGGGCACCGCGATACCGCCCGGTCCGTCCGGCCACGCCCCGTCGACGACCTCCTGCACCTCCAGGCGGGGGTGTGACGCGCGGACCGTGACCTCGGGGTAGACGTCAGCCGACGGGCTGCTCAGCTGCACCCACAGCTGGGTGCGTCCGTCGACGGCCTCCACGCCGGGGACGTCGGCGAGCCGCGCGACGTCGTCGTCCGTCAGGAGGTCCTCGCCGTCCGCGAGGACCACGAGGTCCGCGTCCGCGAGGGAGGCGGTGACCGCGTCCTGGGCCGCCCGGGTCAGGGCGGCACCCGCGACGAGGGTGGCGGCGACGAAGGCGGTGCCGATGGCGATGGCGATCCCGGCCGCGGTGAGGCGGCCGAGGCTGCGGCGCATCTGCGCCAGCGTCAGGGACAGCATCAGAGCACCACGTCCTCGAGCGGGCGCAGGGCGTCCAGGCTGGCCAGGACGGCGTCGGGGGTCGGGTCGGAGATGTCGCCCGCGATCCGTCCGTCGGCCAGGAGCAGCACGCGGTCGGCGTAGGCGGCGGCCGTCGGGTCGTGCGTCACCATGATCACGGTGTTGCCCAGCTCGCGGACCGAGCGCCGCAGGAAGCTGAGCACCTGAGCGCCGGCGCGCGAGTCGAGGTTGCCCGTCGGCTCGTCGGCGAAGACGACCTCCGGCCGGTGCACGAGCGCGCGGGCGATCGCGACGCGCTGCTGCTGCCCGCCGGACAGCTCGGCCGGACGGTGGGTCAGCCGGTCGCGCAGCCCCAGCACGTCCACGAGCGTGGCGACCCAGGCGTCGTCGGGGCGGACGCCGGCCAGCTCCAGCGGCAGGTGGATGTTCTGCTCCGCCGTGAACATGGGCAGCAGGTTGAAGGACTGGAAGACGAACCCGACGCGGTCCCGGCGCAGGTGCGTCAGCGCGCGGTCGCCGAGCTGCGTGAGCTCGGTGTCCCCGAGGTGCACGGTGCCGGACGTCGCGCTGTCCAGGCCCGCGAGGAGGTGCATGAGCGTCGACTTGCCCGAGCCGGACGGGCCCATGATCGCGGTGAACCGGCCACGGGCGATGTCGACGTCGACCGCGTCGAGCGCGCGGACGGCCGCCTCGCCGCTGCCGTAGACCTTGGTCAGCGCGCGGGCCCGGACGGCGGTGCCGGCGTCGGGGCGCTGCGTCCTTGCGGCGCGGTGGTCCGTCGCGGCGCGCTGGTCGGTCGTGCCGGCCGGGGTGGCGGTCGGGTCGGGCTGGGACGGGTGCGTCACGGTCTCTCCTCGGTCGGGGTGGTACGCGTTGACGCTACGGAGGCGGCGGTGCCGGGGGCGTCCCGCGGCGGCATGGTCCCGACGGCGCCGGTGTCCGCCCCTGGTCCGACCCCGGGCGGGCTCCGGCACGCCCCGGGGTGGACACAGGGTGGACACGGGATGGACACGGGATGGACCCCGGTGCGTCCCGCGAGGTCGGTGGGACGCGCACGCGGCGCGACCGGGGCGTCCGGTGACCCGACGCCCGGACGGGGTCAGGCGCCGGGGCGGACCAGCCCGCTCTCGTACGCGGTGACGACGGCCTGCACCCGGTCGCGGGCGCCGAGCTTGGCCAGCACGCGGCCCACGTGCGTCTTGACCGTCGCCTCGGCGACGAAGAGGTCCGTCGCGATCTCCGTGTTGGAGCGGCCGCGGGCCATGAGGACGAGCACCTCGCGCTCGCGGTCCGTGAGCTCGGCCAGGCCGGGGTGCGGCGGGGCGGCGTCGTCGGGCAGGGCCGTGACGAGGTGCTCCAGGAGGCGACGCGTCGACGACGGCGCGATGACGGCGTCCCCGGCGTGCACCGTCCGGATCGCGGCGAGCATCTCCTCCGGCGGGGCGTCCTTGAGCAGGAAGCCGCTCGCGCCGGCCCGGATCGCGGCCATGACGTACTCGTCGAGGTCGAACGTCGTCAGGACGATGACGCGCACCGGCTCGGGCGTCACGCCGCCGGCCGTGAGCCGCGCGGTGGCCTCGAGCCCGTCCACGTGGGGCATCCGGACGTCCATGAGGACGACGTCCACGGGTACGACGGCGAGCCGGCGCAGCGCCTCGGCGCCGTCGCCCGCCTCGACGACCACCTCGAGGTCCGGCTGGGAGTCGATGACCATGCGGAAGCCCGCCCGGACCAGCTGCTGGTCGTCGACGAGGGCGACGCGGACGGGGCTCGCCGACGGCGCGTCGTCGATGGGGGTGGTCACGTCGGCGCCTCCTGGCGGGCGGGCACGGGGATCTCGGCGCGGACACGGTAGCCGCCGCCCGGCCGCGGCCCGACCGCGAGGGTGCCCGAGAGCATCGTGGCGCGCTCCCGCATCCCGACGACGCCCTGCCCGGCCCCGTCGGAGCTCGCCGCGGCGCCGCGGCCATCGTCCGTCACCTCCAGGAGGAGGGAGGACTCGCGCCACTGCAGCAGGACGGTCGCGGTCGCGCCCGGCCCGGCGTGCTTGAGGACGTTGGTGAGCGACTCCTGGGCGATCCGGAAGACGCTCAGCCCGGTGCCCGGCGGCAGCGGCCGCGGGGTGCCGAGCCGCGCGAGGGACACGTCCAGCCCGCTGGCGCGGACCTGCTGGACGAGGGTCTCGATGTCGTCGACCCCCGGCTGCGGGGAGAGCACGAACCGTCTGTCGCCCGACGACGGCGCTCCGGGCCCGGCCGCCCCGCCGGGTCCAGCAAGCCCCCGGACGCCGTCGGCGAGCGCGTCGGGCGCCTGCGCCGTGCCGCCGTCGGCGCCGGAGCGCAGCACCCCCAGGAGGCGGCGCATGTCGGCGAGCGCCGCCCGGCCGGTCTCCCCGATGGTGGCCAGGGAACGCTGCGCGGCCGCCGGGTCCTGCTGCGCGGCGTACCGGCCGCCGTCGGCCTGGGCGATGATCACCGAGAGCGAGTGGGCGACGATGTCGTGCATCTCCCGGGCGATGCGCGCGCGCTCGGCGGCCGTCGCGATCTGGGTCTGCTGGTCGCGCTCGAGCTCCAGGCGGGCCGCCCGGTCGACCAGGGCGTCGATGCGCTCGCGGCGGGCGCGCCGGACCAGGCCGTACGCGAACACCGTCGTCGAGGTCAGCACGATGACGAAGGACACGATCGCGGCCGCGGTGTAGTCCTGGACGAACTCCCCGCGGACGGACACGAAGATGACGCCGACGACGCCGGCACCGACGAGCGTGCCGACGTACGCCGTCCGGTACGCCCACACGGGCCCGTGCACCGTGACCGAGTACAGGGCCAGGAGCACCAGGAAGTCCGCCGGGAACACGAAGGGGACGCCGAGCGCGAGGTGCCCGAGGGCGGCGGAGAAGACGACGGCCGCGGACAGCGCCGGTCGCAGCCGCCGCCACACGACCGCGATGCTCATGACGGCTGCGGAGGTGATAGCGAGCGCCCGGCGGTCGTCGAAGATCAGCATCGCGACCGAGATGGGGGTGACCACGAGGAGCAGGCCGGCGGCGGTGAGCAGGTCGACGCCGAAGCGGTGCTCCTCGTCCCATGCCGAGACCCGTTCCCACCAGCGCATGCACGCCAGCCTAGGAGCGGGGGCGTGGCGGGGCGTCACCCCACGGTCGGACGGTGGGCTCCCTGCCGTGCGACGGCGGGCGGACCCGCGACGACCAGGCACGCAGGGTCCTCCACGGCGTCGTCGGCCTGTGGCAGCATGTGCGCCATGACGCACGTTCTCTTGGCCGAGGATGACCCGGCCATTGCCGAGCCCTTGGCCCGGGCGCTGGGCCGTGAGGGGTACGAGGTCGTCGTGCAAGGCACGGGTCAAGGGGCCATCGACGCGGCCCCGCAGGCCGACGTCGTCATCCTGGACCTGGGTCTGCCGGACATGGACGGCCTCGACGTGGCGCGCTGGATCCGGGGTCAGGGGCTCAGCACCCCGGTGCTCGTCCTGACCGCCCGGGCCGACGAGGTCGACCTCGTCGTCGGCCTCGACGCGGGTGCCGACGACTACGTCACCAAGCCGTTCCGCCTCGCCGAGCTGCTCGCCCGCGTGCGCGCCCTGCTGCGCCGCACGCACGCCGAGGGCACCGAGGACGAGGAGGTCAGCGCGCAGGACGTGCGCATGGACCTCGCCGCGCACCGCGCGTTCCAGGGTGACCGCGAGCTGCACCTCACGGCCAAGGAGTTCGACCTGCTGCGCGTGCTCGTGAAGGAGGCCGGCTCCGTCGTCGGCCGCGACGCCCTCATGCGCCAGGTGTGGGACTCCGACCCGACGGGCTCGACCAAGACCCTGGACATGCACGTGTCCTGGCTGCGCCGCAAGCTCGGCGACGACGCCAACGCCCCCCGCTACATCTCGACGGTGCGGGGCATGGGCTTCCGGTTCGAGACGGGTCGCGGCTGACGGCGGGCTGACGTGCGCCGCCGCGTCCTGCAGGCCACGGTCGCGGCCGTCACCGTGGCCGTGGTGCTGCTCGGCATCCCGCTCGCCTTCTTCAGCGCGCAGCTCGTGCGCGACGGCGAGCTGCGCGACCTCGAGCAGCGCGCCATCAACCTCGCCCGCGGGGTCGAGAACCGGCTGACCGCGGACCGGGAGATCACCGAGGACCTCCTGGAGTTCTACGTCGGCGGCGGCGAGCGCGGCAGCCTGCCCGCGTCGGTGTCCGTCGTCACGCCGTCGGGGGAGCGGTTCCGCGCCGGCGAGCCCATCGAGGGCCGGGCCTATCCCGAGGTCGAGTACACCGAGTCCGGCGCCGTCGTCCTGCTGTCGCTGTCCTACTGGGACGTCTTCTGGCGCACGGCCCGGGCCGTGGCCCTCGTCGTGGTCGCCTCGGTCGTCGCCGTCGCGGCGGGCGTGTCCGTGGCGCTGTGGCAGGCGCGCCGCCTCGCCGCCCCGCTGGTCTACCTCGCCGCCAGCGCCGAGCAGCTCGGCGCCGGCCAGGTGCGCCCGCGCCTGGAGCCGTCCGGCGTGGAGGAGATCGACCTCGTCGCCGCCGAGCTCGCGCGCTCGGCCGACCGGATGGCCGGGCGCCTGGCGGCCGAGCGGCAGTTCGCCTCCGACGCCTCCCACCAGCTCCGCACCCCGCTGACCGCCCTGTCGATGCGGCTGGAGGAGATCGCCGCCGCCACGGACAAGGAGGAGGTCCGCGAGGAGGCGCGCATCTCGCTGGAGCAGGTCGAGCGGCTCGTCACCGTCGTCGACGACCTGCTGGCCCGGTCCCGCCGCGCCCAAGGGGGCACGACCGAGGCGGTCCACCTCCTCGACGTCGTGCGGCAGCAGGAGGAGGAGTGGGAGCGTCCGTTCCGGTCCGCCGGGCGACGGCTCGTGGTCGAGGTCTCCGACGACGTCGCCGTGCTCGCCACCCCGGGGGCGCTCGCCCAGGTGCTCGCGACCCTGCTGGAGAACTCCCTCGTCCACGGCGACGGCACGACCACGGTGCGGGCGCGGCCCGCGAACACGCAGGGCGCCGTCGTCATCGAGGTCGCGGACGAGGGCGAGGGCGTCGCCGACGACATCGCCCCGCGGATCTTCGAGCGGGAGGTCACCTCGGGCCGGGGCACCGGGCTCGGGCTCGACGTGGCGCGCGACCTCGTGGCGGCCGACGGCGGCCGGCTCGAGCTCGCGCAGCGCCGGCCCGCGGTCTTCGCGGTGTTCCTCTCCGGAGTACCGCGCACGCTGGACCCCGACGTCGTCCTGCCCCGGGGAGCGCTCGTGCCGAGCGGCTCGCGGCGCCGTCGTCGGCGGCGGGCCGGCTGAGGCCGGGTGCCCGGAGGCTGTCCCCGGAGGCTCCGCGGTCAGGTCCGGGCGGGCTCGTCGTCGGCGGCTGCGGACGGCACGTCGTGCGGCGCCGCGGCGCCGGTGAAGACGAGCCGGCGGTACGCGACGTAGCGGAACGCCGTGCCCAGGGCCAGGCCGACGACGTTCGCGGCGATGTTGTCGGCCAGCGGCGAGGTCAGTCCCAGGACGTAGTGCGAGAACGCGAGGCAGCCGACGGCGACGAGCATGCCGCCGACGTTGACGACGGCGAAGACGACGAGCTCGCGCCGCGGGGAGGCGGTGCGCCGCGCGGAGAACGTCCAGTACCGGTTCCCGATCCAGGCGACGAGCGTCGCCACGGCGACCGAGAGGACCTTCGCGGTGATCGGCTTGTCCTCGAGGAGGCCGCCGGGCCCGAACCGGAGCAGGTTGAAGAGCCCGATGTCGACGACGTAGGCCACGGCCCCGACGGAGCCGAACCGCGCCAGCTCCAGCGCCCGGGACCTCATGCCCCCACGGTAGGACCCGCGGGCGCCCGCCCGCACGGGCACCGCCGCGGACGGGGCACCGTTGCGCGGACCCGCGTTGTTACGCTCGGCGCTCGTGACGGCACCCGTGGTGGCAGTGATCGGTGGTGGGCAGCTCGCCCGCATGATGAGTCCCGCGGCGACGGCGCTCGGCGTCGGCCTGCGGGTGCTCGTGGAGGACGCCGGGACCGCCGCGGCGCAGGTCGTGGTCGACGCCCCGGTGGGGCGGCCGGCGGAGGGCTCCCCGGTGCTCGACCTCGTCACGGGCCCGCCGACGGCGGCCGTCCTCACCTTCGAGCACGAGCACGTCCCGGCGGAGGTGCTCGCCCGTGTCGCGGAGCTCGGGGTGCCTGTCCGGCCGTCCGCCGAGGCGCTGCTGCACGCCCAGGACAAGATCGCCATGCGTCGGCGCCTGACGGAGCTCGACGTGCCGTGCCCGCGGTGGGCGGAGCTGCCGGACCCGGCCGCGCTCGAGGCGTTCCTGGCGCAGGTCGGCGGTGAGGCGGTGGTGAAGACCGCCCGCGGCGGCTACGACGGCAAGGGCGTGCGGGTGGTCCGCTCCGCCGACGACGTCGCCGACTGGTTCGCGGCGGCGGCCGACGGCGGTCCGGCGCTGCTGGCGGAGGAGAAGGTCCCGTTCGTGCGGGAGCTCGCCGTGCTCCTGGCACGACGCCCGTCGGGGGAGTGCCGGACGTGGCCGGTCGTGCAGACGGTGCAGCGGGACGGGGTGTGCGCGGAGGTCGTCGCGCCGGCGCCGGACCTGGACCCCGCGGTCGAGGAGGCCGCCGTGGCGGCCGCGCTGCGCGTCGCCGAGGGCGTGGACGTCACCGGGGTCCTGGCCGTGGAGATGTTCGAGGTGCCCGCCGACGGCGGGGCGCCGCGCGTCGTCGTCAACGAGCTCGCGATGCGGCCGCACAACTCCGGCCACTGGACCATCGACGGGTCCGTGACCAGCCAGTTCGAGCAGCACCTGCGCGCCGTCCTGGACCTGCCGCTGGGTGACACCGCGGCGCGGGAGCCGTGGACGGTCATGGCGAACGTGCTCGGCAGCGACCTGGAGCGGCTGACCGACGCGCTGCCCGAGGTGCTCGGGACGGACCCCGCGGCCAAGGTGCACCTGTACGGCAAGGAGGTGCGGCCCGGACGCAAGCTCGGGCACGTCACCGTCGTCGCGTCCGACCTCGCCGACGCCCGGGCGCGCGCCGAGGCCGCCGCCGCTGTGCTGCGGGGCGAGCGGGGATGACGACCGCGGGGTGGGCGTGCAGGACGGCCGCGTGCCCCGCCGGACCGAGCGACGACCACCCGGCCCCGGGTGGCGTGCCGAGGACGCTGGAGAGGACGCGAGGATGACGGAGCAGCCGCTGGTCGGCGTGGTGATGGGCTCGGACTCCGACTGGCCCGTCATGGAGGCCGCCGCGCAGGCGCTGGACGAGTTCGCGGTGCCGCACGAGGTCGACGTCGTCTCCGCCCACCGGATGCCGCAGGACATGGTCGACTACGGCCGGTCCGCGGCCGAGCGCGGCCTGCGCGTGGTCGTCGCCGGCGCGGGGGGAGCGGCGCACCTGCCGGGGATGCTCGCGGCGGTGACGCCGTTGCCGGTCATCGGGGTGCCGGTGCCCCTCGCGCACCTGGACGGCATGGACTCGCTGCTCTCGATCGTGCAGATGCCGGCCGGCGTGCCCGTCGCGACCGTCTCGGTCGGCGGCGCGCGCAACGCCGGCCTGCTCGCCGTGCGCATCCTGGCGGCCGCCGACGGCGCGCTGGGCGAACGGCTCCGGGCGGACATGCTGCGCTTCCAGGCGGACCTGGGGGAGCAGGCCCGGGCGAAGGGCGAGCGCCTGCGGGCGCGACGACGAGGGACGGGGACCGGCTTCACCGCCTGAGCCCCACCGCACGGGCCCGACACGGGGCGCCCGTGCTCGTGCTCCGATCGCGCCGTCACGGCGTCGCGGTTACGGTCACAGAATGGTAACGACGCGGCCCGCGACCGCGGGCGCCGACCGTGGCGCCCCGCTGCAGGAGTCGTCCCGCCTCACCCCGGCGCAGGACGCGCCCGCTCGCGTCCCCACGCAGGACCGCAAGGCACCGGCCAAGACGCGCGGGCCCTCGGAGGCCGCAGCGGCTTCCGCCCCCGAGGCGTCGTCGGCCGCCGGGGC
>NZ_CAMPHH010000033.1 GCF_946885855.1 uncultured Actinotalea sp.
AGTCGACCGGGCGTCGGTGTCTCGGCCAGATAGCTCAGTTGGTAGAGCGTTCGACTGAAAATCGAAAGGTCCGCGGTTCGAACCCGCGTCTGGCCACCACAGCAGCGGACACGGCCGCGCTCCTCAGCAGGACCCACGCCCCGTCCGGGACCACCCGGCGGGGCGTCGTCGTGCCGGGTGTGGTCCCGGACCGCGCACCCGCACTCGCGCGCCGCATCGCGACCCGGCAAGATCGATCCTCGGCACGACGAATTGCCGAAGTCGCCCCGCACCTGTTGGCTGTGGGACAGGATGTTCCGGGACGGCCCGCCACGCGGGCCGTCGCCGCCACACGACGAGGGACCGAAGGACGTGGTGAGGTGACGAGCACGCGCAGGACCCCGGGACGGGACGACCGTCCGAGCATCGGGGAGCTGGTGAGCCAGATGTCGGAGAAGCTGTCGCTCCTGGTCCGCAACGAGATCCAGCTGGCCAAGGACGAGCTGTCGACGAAGGCCAAGCATGCCGGGACCGGGATCGGGCTGTTCGTCGGCGCCGGACTCCTGGGCTTCTTCGGCCTCGCCGCGCTCATCACCACCGCGATCCTCGGGCTGGCCAACGCCGTCTCGCCCTGGCTGGCCGCCCTCATCGTGGCGCTCGTCCTCCTCGCGCTCGCCGCCGTGCTCGGCGTGCTCGGCAAGAAGGCGCTCGACCGGGGTGTGCCGCCCACGCCCGAGCGCGCCCAGCAGAGCGTCAAGCTCGACGTCCAGGCCGTCAAGGAGGGGTTCCGCTCATGAGCACACCGTCGCGGGAGCAGATCGAGGCCGACATCGCGCGCACGCGCGAGGAGCTGCGGACGACGGTGGACGAGCTGTCCGACCGCCTCAACCCCAAGAGCCTCGCGCAGGAGGCGGCCGACGAGGTGAAGATCGCCGCCGCCGACCTCAAGCGACGGGCGACGGGTGAGGTCCGCTCGGCCGACGAGCCCGAGCCCACGAAGGCCGGCTGGGTGCTGCTCGGCACCGGTGCCGTCGTGGCGCTCGCCGTCGTGCGCGCCGTCGTCCGCAAGCTCTGAGGCCGACGACGCGTCCGCCCCGTCCCGGCGGAATGCCGCGGGCCGCCGCCGCGTTGTCCTCGGTGAACGGCTGTGGGCCGCCTGCGAGCGGCTCGCACTGGCGCCTGCGGACCATGTACCGTTAGCGCACGACGAAGAAACAGCTCCTCGGGGCCGCTCGTGGTGACACACGATGCCGCCCCGCTTCCACGTTAGAGGGGGTCGATGCCATGGGGCGCGGCCGTCAGAAGGCGAAGCAGACCAAGGTCGCTCGCGAACTGAAGTACTCCACGTACGAGCCGAACCTCCGTGCCCTGGAGCAGGAGCTCGCCTCCGGTCCGAGCCGGGGCGGTCTCGCGACGTCCGAGACCGAGGACCGGGACACGGACGAGTACACCGGCTGGGACGACGACCAGCGCTGACGTCGTCGGCGGGCTGACGCCGGCGGTCCTGCTGCTCCGCCGTCGAGCTCGACGACCCGGCTGAACCACGGACCGCGGTGCCCTCGGCACCGCGGCTCTCGTGTGCCCGGGCGGGGGGTCGCCCGCGGCGCCGCCACCGACCGACCCCGATGGAACCGTCGCTCCGGAGCCGTCGCGCAGCGCGGCAGGAGGTGCGCGTTGGTCCGACCGGGTGGTCCCCGATGCTCCGACCGGGTGGTCTCAGACCCGGTACTCCCCGTGCAGCCGGACCGCGCCACCGTCGACGCCCTTGGTGCCGCGGACGACGTCCGGGCCCGCTGCGCCGTCGTCGGCCCGGACCGTACCGAGCGCCCAGGCGGGCACGCCCCGTTCCGCGAGCGCGGCGACCGCCCCGTCCGCGGCGTCGGCCGCCACCACCGCGGCCATCCCCACGCCGAGGTTGAGGGTCCGCTCGAGGTCCGCCCACGGGACGTCCCCGAGGCGACGGACCAGGTCGAAGACCGGCGGGACCGTCCAGGCGGCGCGGTCCACGTCCGCGAGCAGCCCGGCGGGCAGGACCCGCGCGAGGTTGGCGGCGAGGCCGCCGCCGGTGACGTGGCTGTACGCGTGGACCGCGTCGCCCTCCTCCCGCGCCAGCTCGAGACAGGGCCGGGTGTAGAGCCGCGTCGGCTCGAGCAGCTCCTCGCCGACCGTCCGGCCCAGCTCGGCCACGTCCCGCTCCAGGCCCCAGCCGGACACCTCGAGCACGCGCCGCACGAGCGAGTAGCCGTTGGAGTGCAGGCCCGACGACGCCATCGCGAGCACCACGTCGCCGTCGCGCACCCGCTCGGGCCCCAGGACGTCGTCGGCCTCGACGATGCCCGTGGCCGCGCCGGCGACGTCGTACTCGTCGGGGCCGAGCAGGCCGGGATGCTCGGCCGTCTCCCCGCCGACAAGAGCCGTCCCCGTCTCGGCACAGGCGGCGGCGATGCCGCGGACGACGGCGGCCATCCGCTCGGGCACGACCCGACCGGTCGCGATGTAGTCCGTCATGAAGAGCGGCTCGGCGCCGACGACGACGATGTCGTCCACGACCATGCCGACGAGGTCGTAGCCGATGGTGTCGTGCACGTCCATGGCCTGGGCGATCGCGACCTTCGTGCCCACGCCGTCGGTCGACGTCGCCAGCAGCGGCCGGCGGTACCGGGCGATCGCGGAGAGATCGAACAACCCGGCGAACCCGCCGACGCCGCCGAGGACGGCGGGGCCGTGCGTGGCGCGCACCGCGTCCTTCATGAGCTCGACGGCGCGGTCGCCGGCGTCGGTGTCGACGCCCGCGGCCGCGTAGGTGACGCCGCCCGCGGGAGCCGAACCGGCGGGCTGCGCGTGCCGTCCGCTCACGGGTGCTGGAGCGCGCCCGCGCCACCGGTGGAGGTCATGAGGGTCGCCAGGCCGTCCTCGGGTGCGCCGAGCGGCAGCTCGCTCTGCTCGAGGAGGTTCTTGCCCAGCCGGTGGGCCGACGGCAGCTCGATGGGGTACCTGCCCGTGAAGCAGGCGGTGCAGAGCCTCGAGGCGGGCTGCTCCGTGGCGGCGACCATGCCCTCGGTGGAGATGTACCCGAGCGAGTCCGCCCCGATGGACCGGCCGATCTCCTCCGGCCGCAGCCCCGTCGCGATGAGCTCGGCGCGCGAGGCGAAGTCGATGCCGTAGAAGCACGGCCACTGCACCGGCGGGGAGGAGATGCGCACGTGCACCTCGGCGGCGCCCGCCTCGCGCAGCATGCGCACGAGCGCCCGCTGGGTGTTGCCGCGGACGATCGAGTCGTCGACGACGACGAGCCGCTGACCGCGGATGACCTCGCGCAACGGGTTGAGCTTGAGCCGGATGCCGAGCTGACGCAGGGTCTGCGAGGGCTGGATGAACGTGCGGCCGACGTAGGCGTTCTTGGTCAGCCCCTGGGCGTAGCGGATCCCCGACTCCGCGGCGTAGCCGATCGCGGCGGGCGTGCCGGACTCCGGGACCGGGATCACCAGGTCCGCCTCGACGGGGTGCTCCCGCGCGAGGACCCGGCCCATCTCGACCCGGGCCGCGTGGACGGACCGGCCGGCGATCGTCGTGTCGGGCCGGGCGAGGTACACGTACTCGAAGACGCACCCGGTGGGGGTGGGCTCGGCGAACCGGGTGGTCCGCAGGCCGTCCGCGTCGATGGCGATGAGCTCGCCCGGCTCGACCTCGCGGACCAGGGAGGCGCCGACGATGTCGAGGGCCGCGGTCTCGCTCGCGACGACCCACCCTCGCTCGAGCCGGCCGAGGACCAGCGGGCGGACACCGTGCGGGTCGCGGGCTGCGTAGAGGGTGTGCTCGTCCATGAAGACGAGGCAGAAGGCGCCGCGCAGCCGCGGGAGGACCTCCAGCGCGGTCGCCTCGAGCGTGCGGTCGGGGTCCCCGGCGAGGAGGGCGGTGATGACCGCCGTGTCGGTGGTGTTGCCGCGGGCGAGCTCGCCGCGCCGCTTCGGCCCGTACCGCTCGGCGACCAGCTCGACGAGCTCGGCCGTGTTCGTCAGGTTGCCGTTGTGGCCGAGCGCGACCGTGCCGGCCGCCGTCGCGCCGAGCGTGGGCTGGGCGTTCTCCCAGGTCGACCCGCCGGTGGTCGAGTAGCGCGTGTGCCCGATGGCGATGTGACCGGTGAGCGCGTTGAGCGCCGTCTCGTCGAAGACCTGCGAGACGAGGCCCATGTCCTTGTAGACGAGCAGCTGCTCGCCGTTGGACGTCGCGATGCCCGCCGACTCCTGCCCGCGGTGCTGCAGGGCGTAGAGGCCGAAGTAGGTGAGCTTGGCGACCTCCTCGCCGGGTGCCCACACACCGAAGACGCCGCAGGCGTCCTGCGGCCCCTTCTCACCGGGGAGGAGGTCGTGCGTCAGTCGTCCGTCCGGGCGCGCCACGTGCTCATGGTGTCACAGCGACCGCCGACCGCCGACCCCGGGTTCGGCTGCTGGGCAGCCGGCCGTTTCAGGCCGACGACGACGCGCCGTCGTGACCGCTGCGGGGCGCTCGGCGCGCGCGGACCGAGCGGCGGTCGACGAGGACGGCGACAGCCGTGCCGAGCAGGGCACCGAACCCGCCGAGGATCACCGCGAGGAGACCGAGGACGGAGAACGTCCCCAGCGGCGCACCGTCCTGGGCCGGTCCCGAGACGGCCACGGCGACGACGGCCACGAGCACGCCGACGAGCACACCCGCCCACGCGAACCCCCGGTACCGCGGGGCCTTCCGCAGCGTGGCCGGGACGGCGGTCCGCTCGAGGTCCTCGGCCGTGGGCTCGTCCTGGGGTGCGGTGCTGCTCACGGCGCGACGATACCCGGGCGCTGGGCTGTGGACCGGTGCCGTGGCACCCGTGGTCCGGACGCTCTCAGGTTCGTCGGGAGCGCCGACGCGGGGCCGGGCACCCGGTGACGGTCCCGGGCACGACGACGCCCGGGCGCGGAGCGCACCCGGGCGTCGTCGTCAGATCAGGGCGTCAGCCGACGTCTCCCCCGATGAAACCGAGGACGTCGACGGCCACGTCCACGGTGCCCCACGGCGCCATGTCCGTGTAGAACGCCACCTGCCCGTTCGCCGGGAGCTGCACCACGACGAGGTTCGCGATGTCGCGACCCACGATGTAGTTCAGCGACGAGGCGAACGGCGGCTCCGTCGTGCCCTCGCCGTCGACGTCCGGGTAGACCCGCAGGTTGCCCAGGGTGTCCGGCTTGATGGCCGTCACGTTGAGCACCACAGCCGTGGCGCCCGGAGCCAGCTCTGCAGCGAGGTCGGTGAAGTCGAGCGACAACGTCTCACCCGCGGCCAGCGGCGCGTCGTCCTCCCGGGTGTCGGCGACACGGAACGGCGCGACCTCCGTGTAGCCGGCGGTGTCGGTCGTCCACCCCACCACGTCGATGATGACCTGGACGGGGTTGAAGGACGTCGGCAGGTCCGTGTCGGACCAGAACGCGATCGCCCCGTCCTCGCCGACCGCGACGATCGCCGCGTTCGCCTTGTCCATCCCCGGCGCGTAGTTCACCGTGGAGGCGTCGGGCACCTCGCCACCGGCGGGATAGACCCGCAGGTTGCCGGGTCCCGTCGCCCCGTCGATGGTGACGTTGACCAGGACGGCGGTCGCGTCGGCCGGCACGCCTCCCACGCCGAGGACGTCGACGGTGTACTCGGTCCGGGGACGCACCGGCCCCCGGATGTCCCCGATCGGCGGGGTCCGCGTGTCGACGATCCGCTGGGCGGCCTGCGTCTCGAAGCCCGAGCCGGGCGCCATGAATCCCGCCACGTCGATGAGGACCTGGGCCTCGGCACCCCTCGTGAGGAAGCACAGCCGGCCGTCGTCGGACAGGGCGACGAACGCGGCGTTCGCGACGTCCCGCCCGGTCTCGAAGTTCACGGTCGAGCCGTTCGGGACCGGGCTCCCGGCGGGGTACAGCACGACGTGCCCGTCACCGGCAGGGTTCACGGTCGTCACGTTCACGACGACCCCGGTGGCGCCGGCAGGCACCCCGTACTCGCCGGCGACCTGGAGGCACTGCGCCTCGCCCGGCTGCACCACCGCGGGTGTCGCGGCACGGACCGGCGTGCTGCTGACCAGGCCGGTCTCCGTCGCGACGGGGATCGCGAACGAGGTCGCGGTGCCCGTGGCCGGGACGCTCACCTCGACGACGACCTCGCCCACGGCGTCGGCCGGGACCGGGACGGTGACCGTCGCGCGGCCCACCTCGTCCGACGCGGTCACCGGCGTCGGGTCGATGACGGCGGTGTCGACCACCGCGCCGCCGACGGACACCTCGACCTCGGGCTCGTCGCCCTGGTCCTCGCCGGCGCTGAACAGCAGCGAGGAGAGGTTCACCGTGGCGAGGCCACCGGGGTACGCGGACGCGGGCCCGTCCACCCCGACGGCGCGCTGGACGAGGTCGGGGGACACGACGTCCCCGCCCGTCCCGAACTCCGCCATGTAGTCGACGAACGCCTGGAGGTCCACGCGGCCCGTGTCGGCCGTGTCCGTGCCCTCGCCGAGCGTCGTGAAGTTGTCACCGCCGGACGCGAGGAAGGAGTTCGCGACCACGCGGTACTCGGCCTCGAGGTCGAGCGCGGTGTCGCCCACCCAGACCTCGGTGATCCGCTCGCCCGCCGGGGCGGTCGGGTCGTACGTGTACGTCAGGCCCGCCACGCCGAGCTTGAGGAACGGCCGTGCGGCGCCGGTCGGCTGCCACTGCTCCTCCAGGACGTCGACCACCTGCGCACCCGTCAGGGTCAGCGCGACGAGCGTGTTCGCGAACGACTGGACGGTCGCCGCCTCGCGGTAGGTGACGTTGCCCGCCGGGTCGCCCTCGCCGCTGCTGGCGTAGAGGAGGTCCGCGCGCAGACCGCCCGGGTTCATGAAGGCGATCTCGGTCCCGACGCCCTGTGTCGCCCAGAGCTGGACGTCCGCGACGAGGTTGCCGAGCGTCGACTCGCCGCCGCGGTTCTCGCTGCCGGTCGGCTGCTGGGCCCGCTTCAGGTCGGCGGAGATGTTGCCGAGGGAGACGCCGCCGAGCACCGCGGCCTCCGCGACGGCGGCCGAGACGATGTCGGTCACGGCCTGGACCGTCGGGTAGACCGGCGTGGCCGGGTCACCCGTCACGAGATCGACGACCTCGGACTCCGTGCCGACGAGGTCGCCGGTGTCCCGGTTGACCGTGAGCGTGACGTGCGCGAGGCGCTCGCCGTACTGCCCCGCCATGACCACCGGGCGGTTCAGGCCCTCGGCCCAGCCCTCGACCGGGATCTGGTACGCGAACGGGAAGTGCGTGTGGCCGGAGAACACCGCGCTCACGTCGGCGCTGAGGTCGCCGAGCATGTCACCGAAGACGTTCGCCCCGGTGACGGCCGCCTGGTCCGCGCTCGGCGGACCCTCGTGGACGAGGAGCACGACGACGTCCGCCTCGTCGTTGGCGGTGTCGCCGTCGGTGAGCTGTTCGGCGACGGCGTTGACCGCGGGAGCGATCGGCCCGATGTCGAGCGTGGCGATCCCGGAGGGCGAGACGAGGCTCGGCAGGGCCTCGGTCATGGCGCCCACGAAGGCCACGTCCACGCCGTCGACGTCGAAGATCTCGTACGGGTCGTAGGCCGGCGTGGTGGTGCCCGCCTCGTAGATGTTGGCGGCGAGGTAGGGGAACTCCGTCAGGGCCGCCGGTCCGACGAGCCGGTCGTCCACGTCCGTCCGGCCGCGGTCGAACTCGTGGTTGCCCAGGGCCGCGACGTCGAGGCCCATCTCGTTGAGGACGTCGATCGTCGGCACGTCGTCGGCGACGAAGGACGTGAAGGTCGAGGCGCCGATGTTGTCACCGGCCGAGACGAAGAGCGTGTTCGCGTTGTCCGCGCGGAACGCCGCGACGGCGCCCGCGAGAGAGGCGGCGCCGGCCGACTGGCCACCCGCTTCGATGCGGCCGTGGAAGTCGTTGATGCCGAGGATGTCGATCTCGACGAGGTGGTCGTTCGCGGCGGCGGGCGCGGCCACCATGACGGACGCGGCGAGGGTTCCCGCCGTCGCAAGGGGTACGAGGCGCCCTGTGAGGCGCCGAGAGGGTTGCATGCCGTGGACCTCCGATGGTCGGTCACGTGACGCGACAGCAGCGTCACGAGTGGGCCCGACGCTAGGGGGAACGGGGGCGATCGCACCAGGGTTCGCGCACGTCACCACTCGTCCGCTCGCCAACTGTTCACTGGGTGGACATGCGATGTCGCCCATCGAGACATCCCTTGATCGGGTCCCGGACGTCCTCAGCCGCGGTCGCGCGCCGCCTGCAGCGGGAGCCACGGCGAGAGGTCGGCGCGCTCTCCCGACGCACTCACCCGGCCCGTCCCGAGGGCGTCCGCCCAGGGCAGGCGCCCGGTCACCAGGGCGAGCCACGTGGCCGGGTCGGTCTCCACGACGTTCGGCGGGGTGCCGCGGGTGTGCCGGGGGCCCGCGACGGCCTGCACGGCGCCGTCGGGCGGGACGCGCACCTCGACCGCGTTGCCGGGGGCGACGGCCGCGAGCTCCTCCAGCGCGAAGCGCACGGCCGTGCGCACGGTGGCCCGTGCGGCGCCGTCGGGGTCCGCGAGCCAGGCCGCGAGGGCGGCCCGGCCCTCGACCGGGTCCGTCCGACGACGCGCCGGCACCGGCGGCCTCAGATGACGCCGAGCGCCAGGGTGGCGTCGGCGACGCGCTGGAAGCCCGCGATGTTGGCGCCGAGGACGTAGTCGCCGGGAGCCCCGTACTCCTCCGCGGTCTGCGCGCAGCGGTCGTGGATGCCGACCATGATCTCCGCCAGCCGCTCCTCGGTGTGCTCGAACGACCAGGAGTCCCGCGAGGCGTTCTGCTGCATCTCCAGCGCGGAGGTCGCCACGCCGCCGGCGTTGGCGGCCTTGCCCGGGCCGAAGAGCACGCCGGCCTCCTGGAACAGCGCGACCGCGTCGGGGGTGCTGGGCATGTTGGCGCCCTCGGCGACCGCCCTGACCCCCTGGTTGACCAACGTCTTCGCGTCGTCGCCGGAGAGCTCGTTCTGCGTGGCGCAGGGAAGCGCGACGTCGACCGGCACGTCCCAGACGCTGCCGCCGGCCACGAAGGTGGCACCCGGCCGCTGGGCGACGTAGTCCTCGGCGCGGCCCCGCCGGACCTCCTTGACGTCGCGCAGGACGTCCAGGTCGACCCCGGCCTCGTCGACGACGTAGCCCGAGGAGTCCGAGAACGTCACGACGTGCGCCCCGAGCGCCTGGGCCTTCTCCACCGCGTGGATCGCGACGTTGCCGGCTCCGGAGACGCTGACGCGCATGCCGTCGAGCGACAGCCCCTTCGTGGCCAGCATCTGCTCGGTGAACATCACCGTGCCGTAGCCGGTCGCCTCCGTGCGCACGAGGGACCCGCCCCAGGTCAGGCCCTTGCCGGTCAGCACCCCCGACTCGTAGCGGTTGGTGATCCGCTTGTACTGCCCGAAGAGGAAGCCGAGCTCGCGACCGCCGACACCGATGTCCCCGGCCGGCACGTCGGTGTACTCGCCCAGGTGCCGGTACATCTCGGTCATGAACGACTGGCAGAACCGCATGACCTCGCCGTCGGACCGCCCGCGCGGGTCGAAGTCCGAGCCGCCCTTGCCGCCGCCGATCGGCATGCCGGTGAGCGCGTTCTTGAAGATCTGCTCGAACCCGAGGAACTTGACGATGCCCAGGTACACGGACGGGTGGAAGCGCAGGCCGCCCTTGTAGGGACCGAGCGCCGAGCTGTACTCGACGCGGAAGCCGCGGTTGATCTGCACCTTGCCCTCGTCGTCGACCCACGGGACGCGGAAGATGATCTGCCGCTCCGGCTCGCACAGACGCTCGAGGACAGCCGCCTCCGTGTACTGGGGGTTCTTGCGCAGGACGGGCCCGAGGGAGTCGAACACCTCGCGGACGGCCTGGTGGAACTCCTGCTCCCCCGGGTTGCGGCGCAGCACCTGCTCGAACGTGGCCTCGAGAGCGGCTTCCACCATGGATCTCCTTGAGAGCGCCGGCCTGCGCCGGTCGGGACGTACGGGAACTCGGGAACTCGAGAGCTCGGGAACGAGCGCAGGGCGATCGTGCCCCGCGAGGGCGGGTCGCCGCACGCCGGACCGCACCCTGGGACCGGTTCCGCGGGCGGCGCCCGTCAGGTCAGGCGAAGTGGCGCGGCAGCGTCGCCCGGTGCTCGTGCTCGAGCTCGGCGAGCGAGACGGTGAAGAGGTCCCGGACCTCGAGCACCGGGCCGGAGCCGGCCGCGCTCGCCGTCGTCGTCCCGTCCGCCGTCTCCCCCGCGTCGTCGGTGACACCGATCTGCAGGCACGGCACGCCGCGCGCGGTGCACAGGTCCACGAGGCGCTGGGCCTCGCTGCGCGGGACCGCCACGAGGGCTCGGGCCGTCGACTCGGAGAAGAGCGCCTCGAACGCGGTGACGTCGTCGCGCTCGCGGAGCTCGTCGAGCCGGACGCGCGCGCCGACGCCGTAGCGCAGGCTCGCCTCGACCAGGCCCTGGGCGAGGCCGCCCTCGGACAGGTCGTGCGCGGCGTCGACGAGCCCGTCGCGCGAGGCGGTGACGAGCACGGTCGCGAGCCGGCGCTCCGCGTCGAGGTCGACACGGGGCGGCACGCCGCCGAGCTGGCCGTGGACGACGTCGGCCCAGACGGACCCGTCGAGCTCGCCGCGCGTCGTCCCGAGCAGGTAGACCGCCTGGCCCGGGGCGCGCCACCCCGACGGCGTCGCGCGGCGCACGTCGTCCAGGACGCCGAGCACGCCGACGACGGGGGTCGGGTGGATCGAGGAGTCGATGGTCCCCGGCTCCCCCGTGCCGTTGTAGAGCGAGACGTTGCCGCCGGTCACCGGGACGCCCAGCTCACGGCAGGCGTCCGCGAGACCCTCGATCGCCTGGACGAGCTGCCACATGGAGTCCGGGTCCTCGGGCGAGCCGAAGTTGAGGCAGTCCGTCACCGCGAGCGGCCGGGCCCCGACGGTGGCGACGTTGCGGTACGCCTCCGCGAGCGCGAGCTGCGCACCGGTGTACGGGTCGAGCTTGCCGTAGCGGCCGTTGGCGTCCGTGGCCAGGGCGACGCCGAGCCCGGTCTCCTCGTCGACGCGGACCACGCCGGCGTCGTCGGGCTGGGACAGCGCCGTGTTGCCCTGCACGAAGCGGTCGTACTGGTCGGTGACCCACGCCTTCGAGGCGAGGTTCGGCGAGCCGACGAGGCGCAGGAGCGTCTCGCGGAGCTCCTCCGGGGTGCCCGGCCGGGCGTACCGGGCCGCGCCCGCCTCCCCGCTGACGGTGTCGGCGTTGAGCGTGTCCATCCACTGCGGCCGGGCGTAGGGACGGTGGTAGACCGGCCCCTCGTGCGCCACGGTGCGCGGGTCGACGTCGACGATCCGCCGGCCGTGGTGGTCGATCGTCAGGCGCCCGTCGCCGGTGACCTCGCCGATGACGGCGGTCTCGACGTCCCACCGCGCGGTGATCTCGAGGAAGCGGTCGAGGTTGGCGGGCGTGACGACCGCCATCATCCGCTCCTGGGACTCGGACATGAGGATCTCGCCGGCGGTGAGCGTCGGGTCGCGCAGGAGCACCTTCTCGAGGTCCACGTGCATGCCGCCGTCGCCGTTGGAGGCGAGCTCGCTCGTCGCGCAGGAGATCCCGGCCGCGCCCAGGTCCTGGATGCCCTCGACGACGCCGGCGGCGTACAGCTCGAGGCAGCACTCGATGAGCACCTTCTCCATGAAGGGGTCGCCGACCTGGACGCTGGGCCGCTTGGACGGCTTGGTGTCGTCGAACGTCTCGCTCGCGAGGATCGACGCGCCCCCGATGCCGTCGCCGCCGGTCCGGGCCCCGAAGAGCACGACCTTGTTGCCGACGCCGGACGCGTTGGCCAGGTGGATGTCCTCGTGCCGCAGGGCGCCGAGGCAGAGCGCGTTGACCAGCGGGTTCCCCTGGTAGGACGGGTCGAAGACGACCTCGCCGCCGATGTTCGGCAGGCCCAGGGAGTTGCCGTAGCCGCCGACCCCGGCGACGACGCCGTGCACCACGCGCGCCGTGTCCGGGTGGTCGATCGCACCGAAGCGGAGCTGGTCCATGACCGCCACCGGCCGCGCGCCCATGGAGATGATGTCGCGGACGATGCCGCCCACGCCGGTCGCGGCGCCCTGGTACGGCTCGACGAAGCTGGGGTGGTTGTGGGACTCGACCTTGAAGGTCACCGCCCAGCCCTGCCCGATGTCGACGACGCCCGCGTTCTCACCGATGCCCACGAGGAGGTTCTTGCGCATCTCGTCCGTGGTGCGCTCGCCGAACGTGCGCAGGTGCACCTTGGAGGACTTGTAGGAGCAGTGCTCGGACCACATGACCGAGTACATGGCCAGCTCCGCCGCGGTGGGACGGCGGCCGAGGAGGCCGACGATCCGCTCGTACTCGTCCTGCTTGAGCCCGAGCTCGGCCCAGGGGAGCTCGACGTCGGGGGTGGCCGCGGCGTGCTCGACGGTGTCGGCCGGGGTCTCGGCCGGGTGCGGGTGCTGCGCGTCGGTCCCGAGCGCGGGCGACGTGTCGGACGAGGTGCTCATCGATCCCCTACCAGGTGGGCCCCACGGAACGGCGCCAGGGTACTCGGCGCACCTGGACGGCCCGGCCGCGTCTCACGCGCCCCCGGCGCGCGACGCGGGTGAGGATGGTGCGGTGGGTGCGCGGGTGAGCGGGTCGGGGCGGGGACGGCGGAGCGCCGTCGTGACGGTCCTCCTGCTGACCGGTTGCGGCGTCGCGGACGCGCCGGAACCCGCTGAGCCGACGCCGCCGCCCGGCGTGTCAGCTTCCGCGGGGCAGCCGACGGCGGCCCCCGGCGGGCCCACCGCGGGTGCCGCCGCGCCGCCGACCGCCGACGAGGTCCGCTCCGCCGGCCGCGCCGTCGACGTCGCGGGGCGGGTCGTCCACGTGCTCGGCGCCGTCGGCCTCGACGGGCCGGACGACGGCGCGCTGACCGTCGGTCTCCCGGGTCCGACGACTGCCGCCCCGTCGGCCTCCCCGCCCGCAGCGTCGGGCACACCACCGGCGCCCGTGCGGATCGCCGGGCCGCCGGGCTCGGCCGGCGAGGTGCTCATGGACGGCACGGCGGTGCTGCGGGAGGCGAGCGGCGCCGTCGTCGTCGCGGTCGTGGCGGACGGTGCGCGGCTCGGCGAGGGCGCGGACGGGCTCCTCGAGGTGACGCCGGCGGCGGACGGCGCCCGCGTCGTCGTCGGCGGCGCGGGCGTCGTCTCGGCGACCTGGGCGGACCGCGGCGACGAGGGCGGGCTGTCGCTGGTGGTCGTGCCGCGCGCGTGGGTCCGGACGGCGGGTGCGGCCGGGGTCGAGGCGGTGTGGTCGGCGCTCGGGTCGCTCCCCGACCTCGGCTCCGACGCGACCGCGCCCGGGATGCGCGACCAGCTCGAGTGCCACGCGCTCGGCGCCCCGGACAAGGAGTCGTGGAACCTCGAGCCGTGGCGGCCCGACGTCGGCCTGCTCGCGACCCTGACCGCCCGCTGCAACCCGACCTGAGCCCGGTCCGCTCCGGTTGGCGGTCGCCGGTCCGCTCAGGGGGTGGGCTCGAGGAGGACCAGGGCAAGGAGGAGCGCCGTGTTCGCGACCACACCGGCGAGGAACGGCCACATGCGCGACTCGCCCGCACGCGGGAGCTCCTCCTGGAAGACGGTCAGCAGGACGGACCCCGCCACCACCGCCGTCATGAGGCTCACGGTGAGCGAGCTCGTCGGTGCGGCGACGCCCGCGGCGACCCAGCCGAGCAGGAGCGACCCGGCGAGGACGAACCGCCCGGTGCGGCGGTACCGCTCCTCGTGGTGCTCGGCCATGCCCCGGTCGACGACGAGCACGTGGACCGCGACGGCCAGCGTGAACACCGCCGCGCTGCGCGGGTCCTCCGCGACGCGCTCGGGGAGCGTGTACGCGACCGCCACGTTGTAGAGGGCGAACGCACCCACGTGCACCGCGAACGCCGACGACGACGTCCCCGCGCCCCCGTGCCGCGGGGACCCCCGCCCCGCGGCGAACCGCTCGGCGACGTAGAACGTCGTGAAGCCCGCGAGCGCGACGAGGAAGACGAGCACCTCCTGCATCGGTACGTGCGCGACGAGGTCCTCCACGGACTCCCCGACGACCCGGGCGCCCGCCGCCACCTCCGGCAGCAGGTGGAGGAAGACGTACGCGACGGAGATGCCGCCGGCGACGGACACGACGGCGCGCTCGTGGCGGCCGGCGAGTCCGCGTAGCCGCCCCGCCAGGAGGTGCGCGGCGACGAGCACCGCGACGGGCAGGGCTGCGAGCAGGGCGTGACCGGGCATCCCGCTACCGTGCGCCCGACCTGGCCCGCCCGCCACCGCGGGGAGGGATGCGGCGCCGTCGTCGGCGGACCAGACTGGGCGGATGGACCTGCCGGTGATGCCGCCCGTCGCGCCGATGCTCGCCAAGTCCGTCCCGCAGGTCCCCGCGGACCACTGGTACGAGCCGAAGTGGGACGGTTTCCGCGCGATCGTCTTCCGCGACGGCGACGAGGTCGAGATCGGCAGCCGCAACACCAAGCCGATCACGCGGTACTTCCCGGAGGTCGTCACGGCGGCGCTGCGCGAGCTGCCGGACCGCTGCGTCGTCGACGGCGAGATCGTCGTCGCGAACCCCGAGGCGACCGGCCTGGACTTCGAGGCGCTGCTGCAGCGGATCCATCCTGCGGCGTCGCGGGTCACGCTCCTGGCCTCGCAGACCCCGGCCGTCCTCATCGCCTTCGACCTGCTCGCCCTCGGGGACGAGGACCTCACGGGGCGCCCGTTCCGCGAGCGCCGCGCCCTGCTGGAGGAGTCGTTCACGGGCGACGGCCCGGGCGTGTACCGGACGCGGCTCACCAGGGACCGCGACGAGGCGCGGCGCTGGTTCGAGCAGTTCGAGGGCGCGGGCCTGGACGGGGTCGTCGCCAAGCACCCGGACCACCCCTACCAGCCGGACAAGCGCGTCATGGCGAAGATCAAGCACGAGCGCACGGCCGACTGCGTCGTCGCCGGGTACCGGGTGCACAAGGCGGCCGACGACGCCGTCGGCTCGCTCCTGCTGGGCCTGCACGACGACGACGGCCGGCTCGCCTCGGTCGGCGTGACCAGCTCGTTCCCCATGGCCCGGCGGCGCGAGCTGTTCGCCGAGCTCCAGCCGCTCGTCACCGACGCCGCCGACCACCCGTGGACCGCGGCAGCGCAGGCGGACGGGACCCGCACCCCGACCGAGGCGGCAGGGAGCCGGTGGAACTCCGGCAAGGACCTCTCGTTCGTCCCCCTGCGGCCCGAGCGCGTCGTCGAGGTGCGGTACGACCACATGGAGGGCGCGCGGTTCCGGCACACCACGCAGTTCGTCCGATGGCGCCCGGACCGCGACCCGGCGTCCTGCACGTACGCGCAGCTGGAGCGCCCGGTGCGGTTCGAGCTCGGGGAGGTGCTGGGCGGATGAGCGACGGTGGGACCGCCGCCCGGCGCCCCTGGGGGGCCGCCGCGTACGGCGACCCGTGCCGCGAGTGCGGCTACCGCTGGGACCTCGCGCCGCAGGACGCGGTCGCCGTCGTCCGGGACGTCCCGGGCCGGTTCACCGCGGCCACGGAGGGCGCCGAGGGGACCGAGCGGCACCCCGACCTCGGCTGGCCCGTCGCGGGGTACGTCCAGCACGTCGCGGACAACCTGCTCGGCTGGGGTGCGGGGCTCGCCGCCGCCCTCGCCGGCTGGGACCGGGAGTACGTCAGCCCGGCGCCCGACGACGTGGCGACGGTCAAGCGGTACGACGCCGTGCCGCTCCCCGCGGCGCTGTGGGCGCTCGGGCAGGCCGCGCGGGCCTGGGCCGAGATCGCGCCGGCCGCCGCGGCCGCCGACGTCGTCCTGCACCACTCCCGGCGCGGGCCGCTCACCGCGACGGCGGTGCTCGGGGCCGTCGCCCACGACGCCCACCACCACCTGTGGGACGTCGAGCGTTCCCTCGCGGCCGCCCCCGAGCGCTCCTAGGCTCCCCGTCATGGCGAAGCAGCGGTCGCGGGTCCCGAAGAAGGTCTACGAGGCCGAGCTGTACCGGCTCCAGGCGGAGCTCGTCCGGCTCCAGGAGTGGGTGCGCGCGACCGGGCAGCGCGTCGTCGTCGTCTTCGAGGGCCGCGACGCCGCGGGCAAGGGGAGCACGATCAAGCGGGTCACGGAGTTCCTCAACCCCCGCGTCGCGCGGATCGCCGCGCTGCCGGCGCCCAGCGACCGCGAGCGCACCCAGTGGTACTTCCAGCGCTACGTCGCCCAGCTGCCCGCCGCCGGCGAGGTCGTCCTGTTCGACCGGTCCTGGTACAACCGCGCCGGCGTCGAGCACGTCATGGGCTTCTGCACGCCCGACGAGTACCACCGCTTCCTGCACCAGTGCCCGATCTTCGAGCGGATGCTGGTCGAGGACGGGATCCTCCTGCGCAAGTACTGGTTCTCCGTCAGCGACGCGGTGCAGGAGGACCGCTTCCGGTCCCGGCTGGAGGACCCGATGCGCCGCTGGAAGCTGTCCACGATGGACCTGGAGTCCATCACGCGCTGGGAGGACTACTCCCGCGCCAAGGACCAGATGCTCGTCCACACGGACATCCCGGAGGCGCCGTGGTGGGTGGTCGAGAGCGACGACAAGCGACGGTCGCGGCTGAACATGATCCACCACCTCGTGTCCTCGATCCCCTACGAGGAGGTCCACCGGGAGGAGATCGTCATCCCCGCGCGGCCTGCGACGCAGGGGTACGTCCGCCCGCCCCGGGACACCCAGCGGTACGTGCCGGACCACGCGGCCGACCTCCTGGCCGGCGCCGCGGACTGACCGCCTCGCGCTCCTCACGCCGATCATGGGCTCCGGCATCCGGGGGACGTGACCGGGGGGCCCTCGACGCGGGCACCTCCTGCGGGGCAGGCTGGCGCTCGTGCGCGAGAGCGAGACCAAGGACCTGCGGCACGCCGACCGCGTGCACGTCAGCGTGACGCTCGACGCCCAGAACGGCCGGCACCGCGGGGAGCTCACGGTCTACGGTGCCGGACGGCCGATCCTCTACGGGCCGGTCGGCCCCGCGGTGTGGGACCACGTCTTCGGGGACCCGAACGTGTGGCACGAACGCGAGGAGCTCCTGCGGCTCATCACGGACTTCGAGCTCGCCGTCCTGGGGCTGACGCTCACGGGCGACCGCGACGCGGAGCGCTTCACCCCGCCCGACGGCGGCGGCCCGCTGCTGTTCAGCGGTCCGGTGGAACGGCTGTGGTGAGGGCGCCGGCGGACGGCGGCGTCCCGGCCCCTCCCGCCGTGGGCCCGGCGGCGGAGGAACCCCTCACCGGCGGCAACGTCGCCGGTGAGGTCGTCCGCGTCGGCGACACCGTGCGCAAGCCCTCCGGCCCCCAGACGCCGGCGGTCCACGCGGTGCTCGCGCACCTGGCCGACGTCGGCTTCCGCCACGCCCCGCGCAGCCACGGCGTCGACGACGAGGGTCGCCACGTCCTGGAGTGGGTGCCGGGCGAGGTCGCCCAGGGCGACGGCTCGGCCCCGGTGGACCCGGCCGCCGTCGGCCGCCTGCTGCGCTCCCTGCACGACGCGCTGGACGGCTGGGCGCCGCCGTCGGACGCCGTCTGGGCGTGTCCCATCCCGACGGACGGCGAGGACCTCGTCGTCCACAACGACGTCGCGCCGTGGAACCTCGTCCTCGCGGCCGACCGTCTCGTGCTCATCGACTGGGACGCGTGCTCCCCCGGCACCCGCGGGTGGGACCTCGCCTACGCCGCGCACGCCTTCGTGCCGCTCGCCCCGGGCACGTCGCTGCGCGCGGCGGGGGACCGGCTGTGCGCCCTGGCCGACGGCTACGGGCTCAACGAGTCCGGCCGGCACCGCCTCGCCTCGCTGCTCGGGCCGCGCACGTGGTCCATGCACACCCTGCTCGAGGACGGCCGCCGCACCGGTGCCCAGCCCTGGGCGCGCCTGGCCGCCGAGGGTCACGCCGCGTTCTGGCACCGTGACGCGACGTGGATCGACACGCACCGCGAGTACCTCCACGCCTCCCTCCTCACCTGACGGACCCAGCCCCACC
>NZ_CAMPHH010000034.1 GCF_946885855.1 uncultured Actinotalea sp.
GGCCTGCAGCGTCGTCGGCAGGTACGTGAGGATGCCGAGCAGGACCATGCCCTCGGTGAAGGAGAAGGCCAGCACGATCACCGACCAGCGCCGGCGCAGCACGCCGCCGATCCGGCTCAGCACGGCGGTGAGGGAGGCGGGTCCCGCCGTCGGCGCGGAGGCGGGCTCGGGCATGCGGCGCAGCAGGACGGCCAGGCCGAGGCCGAGCACGGCGGGGAGCGCGAAGCCGAGACGCCAGCTGAGGAGGTCCGCGAGTGCGGCCCCCACCAGGGTCGCCGCCGCCATGCCGAGGGCCGTGGCCGTCATGAGGTCCGTGAGCGGTGCGTGCCGTCGCACGGCCGGCACGGTGTCGCCGATGTAGATGATCGCGCCGGGCACCGCGGCGGCGAAGGCACCGCCGGCGACGACGCGCGCGACGACGAGGACCTCCAGCGTGGGTGCCAGAGCCGTCACGGCCGCGGCGGCCCCGGCGATCGTCAGGGCGAGCCGCACGGTCGCGACACGTCCGAGCCGGTCCGACACGACCCCCCACACGAGCTGCATCAGCCCGTACGCGACGAAGTACGCCGTGGCCATCGCGGCGACCCGGCTGAGCGGGACGTCGAGGTCCCGGGCGATGGGCAGCAGCAGAGGGGCGATGAGGAGGCGGTCGAAGGAGCTGAGGAAGACGGCGGCGTGGAGCGGACGCAGGGAGCCCGTCGGCGCCCCGTCGGGTCCGGGGTCCGCGCCCGGTTCGTCCGTTGCCACGTGCTGACGTGCCCCTGTTCAGGTCGAGTCCCGCGCCGGCGGCGGCGGTGCAAGCGATTGCACGACGCTAGTGACACCAGGGGCGGTCGTCAAGCGGCCTGACCCGCACTCCCCCGGGGGCCGCGGTGGCATTGGAAAGCGCTAACCCCGTAGGCGCGACGTCACGTCACAGCTCGGTCTCGGTGGCACGACGGCACGTTGACGGTGTGATCGCGGTCATATACCGTCCCGAGTATCCGAGCAAACGATTGCGACGGTGCCGCGCCTGGCGGGACCGCGCCCACCTCGGACCGTGGCAACCGCCACACGTCAAGGACGACGTAGGAGGGTTCATGTCAGCTCGACTCTCGGACCGGCCGCCGGCACGCGGTGCGGTGAGGCGCGCCCGGGGCCTGATGGCCCTGACGGCCGGAGCAGCACTGCTGCTGTCGGCCTGCGGTGGCGGCGCGGACGGCGGCGATGGTGACGCGGGGGACGGCGGGTCGGACGGCCCGATCCGGATCGGGATCTCCCTGCCGCTGACCGGAGACTTCTCCGAGCCCGGCAAGGGCGTGCAGAACGGTTACGAGATCTGGCGGGACGAGATCAACGCCAACGGCGGGCTCCTCGGCCGGCAGGTCGAGCTGATCATCCTCGACGACCAGTCGAACGCGGACCGCGTGGTCGCCGACTACGAGGCCCTCATCACGCAGGAGAAGGTCGACCTGATCTTCGGCCCGTTCTCCAGCCGGCTCGTGCTGCCCTCGGCGCGCGTGGCCGAGGAGTACGGGATGCTCTTCGTCGAGCCGGCCGGCGCCGCCGAGGCGATCTTCGAGGCGGGCTACAAGAACCTCTTCTACGCCGCCCCGGCTGTCGCCGACACCCACTACGACTACCTCTTCGACCACATCATGGAGCTGCCCGAGGACGAGCGGCCGCAGACGGCGGCCTTCGCCTCGATGGACGACCCGCTCGCGATGGGCGCGGCCAACGGCCTCAAGGCGAAGCTCGAGGAGGCGGGGGTCGAGATCCTCGTCGACGAGATCTACCCGCCCAACACGACCGACTTCTCGGGCATCGCCGCGCAGCTGGCGGACGCCGACGCCGACCTCATGGTGGGTGGCACGCAGTACCAGGACGGTGTGAACCTCATCCTCGCCGTCCGGCAGCTCGGCTACCAGCCGCGCATGGCCGCGTTCACGACGGCACCCACGCTGCCGGAGTTCGTCGCCGCGATCGGCGAGGACAAGGTCGACGGCATCATGACGCCGAACGGCTACTCCCCGGCCGCCGCCTACGAGGGCAACGCCAACTTCGTCGAGATGGTCATGGAGAAGGAGGGCCGCGAGCCCACCGAGGACGAGGCGAACGCCTACACGGTCGGCCAGGTCGTGACGGCGGCCGTCGAGGCCGTGGGCTGCGCCGAGCAGGGCGACTGCCAGCAGGAGCTCATCGACTGGCTGCACGCCAACGAGGTGGCCACGATCGTCGGCGACCTGCGCTGGGACGAGGCGGGACGCCCCAACGGCGCCCACTTCATCCAGCAGTACGTCGACGGCAAGCCGGAGATCGTCCTGCCGGTGGACCAGGCGACGGCCGACTTCATCGCCATCAAGCCGGAGTGGTGATCTGAGGCCATGTCGGGTGCGTTGCTGCTGCAGAGCCTCATCCTGGGGATCCTCCTCGGGGGCCTCTACGCCCTCCTGGCCTCGGGACTGACCCTCTACTTCGGTGTGATGCGGGTGGTGATGATCGCGCACTCCGCGTTCCTCATCCTCGCCGGCTATCTCGCGTGGTTCTTCAACGTGCAGACCGGGTGGGACCCGATGATCTCGCTGCTGGTCACCGTCCCCGTGTTCTTCGGGCTCGGCGTCCTCATGCAGCGCCTGCTCATCACCCGCCTGAAGCCGGCCTCGCTGACGATGATGTCCGTCCTGCTGACCTTCGCCATCGCGCTGGTCATCGAGGGCATGCTGGGCTTCACGTTCACCGGGGTGCAGCGACGCATCCGACTGGACTACGGCGCGTCGAGCATCGAGTTCCTCGGGGCGCAGATCGCCGTCGTCAAGCTCGTCGCCTTCGGGCTGGCCGCAGTCGCCCTGCTGGGGCTGTGGCTCGTGCTGAAGAAGACCTCCTTCGGTCAGGCCCTGCGGGCCACGATCCAGCACAAGGAGGCCGCCGAGCTCGTCGGCATCGACACCGCCAAGGTGGCCAGCTACGGCTTCGGCCTGGGGCTGGCCACCGCGGCGGTGGGCGGGACCGCGTTGTCCCTCGACGCGACGATCTACCCGTCGCTGCACTGGCACTGGATCGGACCGCTCATGGCGATCATCGTCGTCGGCGGCCTCGGCTCGATCCCGGGTGCCGCGATCGCCGCCATGCTCCTGGGCGTCACCCAGGCGCTGCTCCAGGTGCCGCTCGGCACGACCTGGGCCCAGACCGTGTTCTACATCGCCCTGTTCGTCACCCTCATGGTGCGGCCGCAGGGGTTCTTCGGAGGTCGTCTTGCGCAGCGCTTCTGACTCCACGGCGACCCGCGCCGCGGGCGCCCCGGCCGCGGCCGGCGCCCGCTCGCGCGGCCTGCGCGACCCGCGCCGCCTCGTCGGCCTGGTCCTCCTGCTCGGCCTGACCGTCGCCATCCTCGTCTTCCCGATGACGACGCAGGTCGGCTACCTGCTCTCCACGGGCGTCGTCGTCCTCAACTACGCGCTCATGGCCACCGGCTGGAACTTCATGGGCGGGTTCACGGGCTACATCTCGCTCGGTCACGCCGCGTACTTCGGGCTGGGCGCCTACGCGGTGGCCATCCTCATCGAGCGCACGGGGATGTCCCCGTTCCTCGCCCTGTTCCTGTCGCCGCTCATCGTCGCGGCGATCGCGGTCCCGGTCGGCATCGCCGCCCTGCGGGTCCGCGGGGCCTCGTTCGTCATCGTGACGATCGCCTTCGTGCTCATCCTGCTGCTGGTGTTCCAGAGCTGGGCGTCCTTCACCGGCGGCTCCGGCGGCCTCATGATCCCGCGCGCGTTCCCGGACCTCATGCGTACCCAGCACCACCAGGTCTTCTACTACTTCTACGTCGGGGCCCTGGTCCTGGCGCTGGTCGTCTGGTGGCTCATCGACCGGTCCCGGTTCGGGATGGGCCTCAAGGCGGTGCGCGAGGACGAGGACAAGGCCCGGGCCCTGGGCGTCCCGACCTTCCAGGCCAAGCTCATCGCGTTCGTCGTCTCGGCGCTCTTCACCGGCCTCGCCGGCGGGCTCTACGCGCTCTGGTTCGGCGACCTGGACCCGGTGTTCCAGTTCTCCATCCTCATGGGCGCCTACATGGTGCTCATGGCCCTGCTCGGCGGTGTGCGGGAGCTGTTCGGGCCGCTGGTCGGCGCGATCGTGGTGGGTCTGTCGATCGAGTTCTTCAAGGCGGAGTTCGGCGACACCCAGTTCCACCTCGTCGCGACCGGCCTGCTGCTCGCCCTCGTGGTGCTCTTCATGCCCGAGGGCGTCATCCCCGCGGTCAAGGGCCTGTTCGGCCGCTTCGGGCCGCAGGCGTCGTCCATCCGCGAGGTCTCGGCCAAGGAGCTGCTGGACGGCTCCGCCGGAACGGCCGACGACGGCGCTCCACGGTCGGGCGGCACCGACACCGCCGGGGGCGTGGCCGACCCCACCGCCGACACGAGCGCACGACCCGACGTGGTCGACGAGACGAGGAGTGCACGGTGAGCTCTCAGCCCAGGAAGGGACGGGCCGGCGGCACCCTGGAGGTGCACGGCCTGTCCAAGGCCTTCGGCGGGAACAAGGCGGTCGACGACGCGACCGTCGAGTTCCTGCCCGGCAGGATCAACGCCATCATCGGCCCGAACGGCTCGGGGAAGACGACGTTCTTCAACTGCGTCACGGGCATGATCAAGGCCGATGCGGGCCGGGTGACCCTCAACGGCAAGGACATCTCGCACGCCACGCCGGACCGGATCGCCCGGCTCGGGCTCGGCCGCAGCTTCCAGGTGTGCCGCGTTTTCCCGCGGATGACCGTCATGGAGAACCTCCTGGTGGCGGTCCGCCCGACCGCGTCGACGTTCTGGCGCGGGGCGCACGAGGAAGCAGCCATGGAGCGGGCCCGGGGCTGGCTGCGGAGGGTCGGCATCGACCACCTCGAGCGGGCGGAGGCGCGCAACCTGTCCTACGGCCAGCAGAAGCTCCTCGAGCTGGCTGGTGTCCTCATGGCCGAGCCGGACATCATCATGCTCGACGAGCCGGCCGGCGGGGTGAACCCGGCGCTCATCGGGCGGATCTCCGCGCTGGTGCGCGAGCTCAACGCCGAGGGTCGGACGTTCATCGTCGTCGAGCACAACATGGACATGGTCATGAGCCTGTCCGACCACGTCGTCGTCTTCGACCGCGGTCGACCGATCGCCGACGGCACCCCCGACGAGGTCCAGTCGGACCCCCGTGTCCTGGAGGCCTACCTTGGCGTCTGAACCGCTCCTGTCCCTCAACACCGTCGAGGCGGGGTACGGCCGGGCGGCGCTCGTCCTGCGCGGTCTCAGCGTCGCGGTCCCGCCGGGCACGATCGTCTGCCTCGTCGGGCCGAACGGCGCGGGCAAGTCGACCGTGCTCAAGGTGGCCAGCGGCATGCTCAAGCCGCGCGCCGGGACGATCACGGTGGACGGCGCGGACGTGACCGGGCGGGGGCCGCAGCAGATGCTGGCTGCCGGCCTGGCCCACGTCCTGCAGGGCCACAGTGTGTTCCCGGAGATGACGGTCGAGGAGAACGTCCGTCTCGGCGCCTACTCGGTCAAGGACCCCGCGGTGGTCGCCGAGCGCGTCCGCCGGGTGCAGGAGGTGTTCCCCGTGGTCGGCGAGCGCTGGAAGCAGCTGGCCGGCCTGCTCTCCGGCGGGCAGCAGAAGCAGGTGGAGTTCGCCCGGTCGCTCATGATCGAGCCGAAGGTCGTCCTCCTCGACGAGCCGTCGATGGGCCTGGACCCGAAGACCACCGCCACGGTGTTCGAGCAGATCGTGCGGATGCGGGACCACGGGACGGCCGTGCTGCTCGTCGAGCAGAACGCCCGGCGCGCCCTGGAGACGTCCGACATCGGATGCGTGCTCGACCTGGGCCGCGTGCACATCCAGGGCCCGGCCTCGGAGCTCCTCGCCGACCCCGAGCTGTCCCGCCTCTACCTCGGCGGGCGGCCGACGACGGCGGCCTGATCCGGCGGTCCGTCGACCCCTCCGCTGCGGCGCCCTCGGGCGGCCCGGTCCCCGCCGGGTCGCCCGAGGGCGCCGCCGTGTCCGGGTAACCCGGTGCCGGGTCCCGGCGGACGTCCGCGCGCACCGCCGAGGCCCGGCCGGTGCGGCGTGCCGGGGGCGCCGTCGGCTAGCATGTCTCTTGATGTCGAGATACTTGCCGCGCGGCTCGGCGATGCCGCCGACGCGTCCGCCGGCGAGGCCCACCACCACCTGTGAGGAGCCGCCATGAGCACCGTCGACACGTTCGGGTCGAGAGGTCGTCTGGAGGTGGGGGACGCCTCGTACGAGATCCACCGGCTGTCCGCCGTGCCCGGCCTCGAGCGCCTGCCCTTCAGCCTCAAGATCCTCGCCGAGAACCTGCTGCGCACCGAGGACGGCGCGAACGTCACGGCCGACCACGTGCGGGCGATCGCCGAGTGGGACGCGGCCGCCGAGCCCAGCACGGAGATCCAGTTCACCCCCGCGCGCGTCGTCATGCAGGACTTCACGGGCGTCCCCTGCGTCGTGGACCTCGCGACGATGCGGGAGGCGGTCGCCGAGCTCGGCGGGGACCCGGCGCGGATCAACCCCCTGGCGCCGGCCGAGCTGGTCATCGACCACTCGGTGCAGATCGACGTCTTCGGCCGGCAGGACGCCTTCGAGCGCAACGTCGAGCTGGAGTACCAGCGCAACCGCGAGCGGTACCAGTTCCTGCGGTGGGGTCAGACCGCGTTCGACGACTTCAAGGTCGTCCCGCCCGGCACGGGCATCGTGCACCAGGTCAACCTCGAGTACCTGGCGCGCGGGGTCATGACCCGTGAGGTCGACGGCGTGCTCCGCGCCTACCCGGACACCTGCGTCGGGACCGACTCGCACACCACCATGGTGAACGGCCTGGGCGTGCTCGGCTGGGGCGTCGGTGGCATCGAGGCCGAGGCCGCCATGCTCGGCCAGCCCGTCTCGATGCTCATCCCGCGGGTGGTCGGCTTCAAGCTGACCGGTTCCATCCCGGCGGGCGTGACGGCGACCGACGTCGTCCTGACGATCACCCAGCAGCTGCGCCAGCACGGCGTCGTGGGGAAGTTCGTGGAGTTCTACGGCGCGGGCGTCGCGCAGGTGCCGCTGGCCAACCGCGCGACGATCGGCAACATGAGCCCGGAGTTCGGCTCCACCTGCGCGATCTTCCCGATCGACGACGTCACGCTCGACTACCTGCGCCTGACCGGCCGCCCGGCGGACCAGGTCGCGCTCGTCGAGGCCTACGCCCGCGAGCAGGGGCTCTGGCACGACCCGTCGTCGGCCGACTACGTCGAGCCGACCTTCTCGGAGTACCTCGAGCTGGACCTGTCGACGGTCGTGCCGTCGATCGCCGGCCCGAAGCGCCCGCAGGACCGGATCGAGCTGACCGAGGCCAAGGAGGCCTTCGCCTCCTCGATCCTCGACTACGTCGACGACGAGACGGCCGCCGTCGTCCGCGCTGCCCGCCACGGCCTCGATGAGGCGGTCGACGAGACGTTCCCCGCGTCCGACCCCATCGCCGCGGGCGAGCACGCCGACGACTCCGACGCGCCGGCCACGCCCGGTCACGCGGATGCGGCACGCCGGCCCCACAAGCGCGTCCCCACGACGCTCGCCGACGGGACGCAGACCGAGCTCGACCACGGCTCCGTCGTCATCGCCTCGATCACCTCCTGCACGAACACGTCGAACCCGTCGGTCATGCTGGCCGCGGCCCTGCTGGCCAAGAACGCGGTCGCCAAGGGGCTCACGTCGAAGCCGTGGGTCAAGACCTCGATGGCCCCGGGCTCGAAGGTCGTGACCAACTACTACGAGAAGGCCGGCCTCTGGCCGTACCTCGAGAAGCTCGGTTTCCACCTCGTCGGGTACGGCTGCGCGACCTGCATCGGCAACTCGGGCCCGCTGCCCGAGGAGGTCTCGACCGTCGTCAACGAGCACGACCTCGCGGTCGTGTCCGTGCTCTCCGGCAACCGGAACTTCGAGGGCCGGATCAACCCGGACGTCAAGATGAACTACCTGGCGTCGCCGCCGCTGGTCATCGCGTACGCCCTGGCCGGGACGATGGACTTCGACTTCGACGCCGAGCCCCTCGGTCGGACCGAGGACGACGAGCCGGTGTACCTGCGGGACATCTGGCCGTCGCCGCAGGAGGTCCAGGCGACCATCGACTCCTCCATCGACTCGGGCATGTTCACCAAGGACTACGCCGACGTCTTCGCCGGCGACGAGCGCTGGCAGACGCTGCCGACGCCGGCCGGCGACACCTTCGCGTGGGACGAGGCGTCGACGTACGTGCGCAAGCCCCCGTACTTCGAGGGCATGGGCATGACGCCCGAGCCGGTGCGCGACATCGTCGGGGCCCGGGTGCTCGCCAAGCTCGGTGACTCGGTGACGACGGACCACATCAGCCCGGCCGGATCGATCAAGCCCGACAGCCCGGCGGGCCGCTACCTCGCCGAGCACGGTGTGGAGCGCCGGGACTTCAACTCGTACGGCTCGCGCCGCGGCAACCACGAGGTGATGATCCGCGGCACGTTCGCCAACATCCGGCTGCGCAACCAGCTCGTCCCGGGTGTCGAGGGCGGCGTCACGGTCAACCACCTCACCGGCGAGCAGACGTCGATCTACGACGCCGCGGTGGCGTACGCCGACGCCGGGGTCCCGCTCGTGGTGCTGGGTGGCAAGGAGTACGGGTCGGGCTCGTCCCGCGACTGGGCCGCGAAGGGCACCAGCCTGCTCGGCGTCCGGGCGGTCGTCGCGGAGAGCTTCGAGCGGATCCACCGCTCGAACCTCATCGGGATGGGCGTCCTGCCCCTGCAGTTCCCGGCGGGGGAGAACGCCGACTCGCTCGGCCTGGACGGCACGGAGACGTTCTCCATCAGCGGCGTGACGGCGCTCAACGAGGGCACCACGCCGCGCACGGTCGCGGTGCGTGCCGAGAAGGCGGACGGCTCCGTGGTCGAGTTCGACGCGGTCGTCCGCATCGACACCCCCGGCGAGGCGGACTACTACCGCAACGGCGGCATCCTGCAGTACGTGCTCCGGTCGCTCGTCACCTCCTGAGCCGCACGCGCGACGGCGGCGATCCCTCCCGAGGTGTCGCCGCCGTCGTCGTCCGCGGCGCCGGTCCGGCCCTCAGGCGCGGAAGTCGCGCGCGGCGGCCGTCACCACGTCGCGGGCGGTCACGGCCAGCGGGTCGCAGGAGCCCGTGGGGGCGCCGGTGCGGCGTTCCGACCACGCCCTGGCCAGGGCGGAGCGGGCCTCGGCGGGCGTCGCACCGGGCGCCGCCTCGAGCACGGCGGGGACGAGCCAGTCCGGGTCGAGCGTGCCGTTCGGCGGCGCGAACACGCGCTCGCCGCTGACCCAGTCGGTCGGTCCGGCGGGTGGCGTGGGTGCGGTGGGTGCGGGTCCGGTGGGTGCGGGTCCGGTGGCGGCCATGCTTCAGGGTGGCAGCCGGTCGCTGTGGCACGGCTGTGCGGCCTGCGCGGGCCGGTGCGCTCGTCCGGGGACGTGGCGCGAGGCCGGTCCTGTCCGCCGAGAGCCGAATGCCGTGGACCGTGTCGGTGGTCGGCGACAGACTGGCGCGCGTGTCCACGATCTCCGCCCACGGGCTGCGCAAGAGGTACGGCACGGTGCACGCCGTCGACGGCATCGACCTCGAGGTCGAGCGAGGGACGGTGCTCGGCCTGCTCGGGCCGAACGGCGCCGGCAAGACGACGACCGTCCGGATCCTCACGACCCTGCTACGGCCCGACGAGGGCTCCGCGACCGTGCTCGGCCTGGACGTCGTCCGGGACGCGCGCGAGCTCAAGCGCCGGATCGGCGTCTCCGGTCAGTACGCCGCGGTGGACGAGAACCTCACCGGCTTCGAGAACCTCGAGATGGTCGGGCGGCTGTACCACCTGGGCGGCCGCCGGGCCCGTACCCGGGCGGACGAGCTGCTCGAGCGGTTCGGTCTCGTCGAGGCGGCCCGCCGTCCGGTCCGCGGCTACTCCGGCGGCATGCGCCGCCGCCTCGACCTCGCGGGCGCCCTCGTCGCCGAGCCCGAGGTCCTCTTCCTCGACGAGCCGACGACGGGCCTGGACCCCCGCAGCCGTCTGGGGATGTGGGACGTCATCGGGGAGCTCGTGCGGGGCGGCACCACGCTCCTGCTGACGACGCAGTACCTCGAGGAGGCCGACCAGCTGGCCGACCGGATCGCGGTCATCGACCACGGCGTCGTCATCGCCCAGGGCACGGCCGACGAGCTCAAGGCCCAGGTGGGCGGCGAGCGGGTCGCCGTGACCGTCGGCCGCCCGGAGGAGCTGGGCACCGCGAGGGACGTCCTCGCCCCGCTCGTCTCCGGCGACGTCGCCGTCGAGGAGCACACGCGGACGTTGACCGCGCCCGTGACCGGCGGCGCCGGCTCCCTCGTCGTCGTGCTGCGGGCTCTCGGGGAGAGGGGTGTGGAGGTGCTCGACGCGGGCATCCGCCGCCCCACCCTCGACGACGTCTTCCTCACCCTCACCGGCCACGAGGCCGGCACCGCACCGCAGGAGGCCGGCGCATGAGCGCTCTCGTCCAGGCGCTCGCCGACGGGTGGACCGTCACGCGCCGCAACCTCATCACGATCAAGCGGGTCCCAGACCTGCTCGTCGGGTCCATCGTGTCGCCGATCATGTTCGTGCTGCTCTTCGCCTACGTGTTCGGGGGGTCCATCGCCCTGCCCGGGGCCGAGGAGCTCGACCCGGCCCTGTACCGCGAGTTCCTCATCGCCGGGATCTTCGCCCAGACGGTGATCTTCGGCGCCACGATCACGGGGTCCGGCATGGCGCAGGACCTCAAGAAGGGCATCATCGACCGGTTCCGGTCGCTGCCCATGGCGCCGTCGGCGGTCCTCGTCGGACGGACCAGTGCCGACGTCGTGAACAACGTGCTCACCGTGGTCATCATGTCGCTCACCGGGCTGGTGGTCGGCTGGCGGATCAACTCCTCGATCGGCGAGGCGCTGCTGGGGTACGTCCTCCTGCTCTTCTTCGCCTACTGCATCAGCTGGCTCATGGCGTACGTCGGGCTCCTGGTGCGCACGCCGGAGGTGTTCAACAACGCGGTGTTCATCGTCATCTTCCCGCTCACGTTCATCGCGAACACCTTCGTGCCCTCCCAGAACCTGCCGGGCGTCCTGCGCACGTTCGCCGAGTGGAACCCGGTCTCGAGCGTCACACAGGCGGCCCGCGAGCTCTTCGGGAACGTCCTTCCCGGGACGCCGGACCCCACGACGTGGCCGCTGCAGAACCCGGTCCTGTACACGCTGCTGTGGGGCCTGGCGCTCCTGGCCGTCTTCGTGCCGCTGACGGTGCGCCAGTACCAGCGGGCCGCCGCGCGCTGACCCGTCGGGTCGTACGTCCCTCGACCCGGCCGGCCCGCGTGCCTAGCGTCCGAAGGGACGGGTCCGGTGTCGCTCGGCGTCCGCTGGGGAGGCGGCACCGGTCCCGCGAGCACCCGCGGACAGCTCCGCGGACCGACGTCGGGGCGAGGGGGTCGACATGCCTGCGGTCGAGGTCGAGCACCTGACGAAGCGCTACGGCGACCTCACCGCGGTGGACGACGTCTCGTTCGCCCTCGAGCCCGGAGAGGTCTTCGCCCTCCTCGGCCCCAACGGGGCCGGGAAGACGACGACCGTGGAGATCCTCGAGGGAGCCCGTCGGAGGACCTCTGGCACGGTCCGGGTGCTGGGCCTCGACCCGGCCGACGGGGACCGGGAGCTGCGCGAGCGGACGGGCGTGGTGCTCCAGGAGGCCGGCTTCGAGGAGGAGTTCACCGTCGCGGAGCTCGTCCGCCTGCACGGGAGGATGTATCCCCGGCGGCTCACGGTGGACGACGTCGTCGCCAGGGTGGGCCTGGAGGAGAAGCGGGACGCGCGGGTCCGCACGCTGAGCGGTGGCCAGCGGCGGCGGCTCGACCTCGCGCTCGGCATGGTGGGCGCGCCGGAGCTGCTCTTCCTCGACGAGCCCACCACCGGCTTCGACCCCTCGGCGCGGCACCGCGCGTGGGAGCTGGTCCAGGGGCTGCGGAGCACCGGGACGACGGTGCTGCTGACCACCCACTACCTCGACGAGGCGGAGCACCTGGCGGACCGCGTCGCGGTGATCGTGCAGGGTCGTCTCGTCGCCCTCGGCACGCCGGCCGAGCTGGGGGCGCGGCGCCGGGACGCCGTCGTCAGCTTCCGGCTCCCCGAGGGGACCGGTGCCGCCGAGCTGCCGGCGCTGGACGGCGAGCTCGTCGCGCGCGGGCTGGACTGGGAGCTCACCTCCGCCTCGCCGACGGCCGCCCTGCACGTCCTCACCGGCTGGGCGACGGCGCGGGGCCTGGAGGTCCCGGCGCTGAGTGTGCGTCGCCCCACGCTGGAGGACGTGTACCTGGGCCTCGTGGGCGACCACGGGCCCGACGGGCAGCAGCCGGCTGCCACCACCCCGCCGAGCGGGACCGCGGGGAGGCGGCGGTGACGACGGCTGCCTCGGCTCCTGTGCTGCCGACCGGCTCCGCGCCCCGGCCGGTCGCCGGGTGGCGCCTCCTGCTGGACCACCTCGGGCACGCGGTCGTCGACCTGTGGCGGCAGAAGGTCGTCACGCTGTTCACGGTGGTGGTCCCGCTGGTCTGGCTCGTCGTCGTGGGCTTCATCGCGGGCAACGAGGTCCTCGACGAGGGCGGCGTGCGCGTCATGCAGTTCATCACGCCGACGGCGGCCGCGATGGGAGTGCTCTACGCGTCCTTCCCGACCGTGGCGATCTCCCTCGCCGAGGCGCGGCACAGCGGTGTGCTGCGCCGGATCCGGTCCACCCCGCTGCCGCTGGGCACCTACCTCGCGGCGCGCATCGGTGCGGCCGTGGTGTTCGCGGTGGGATCCGTGCTCATCATGATGACGGTGGGCGTCCTCGTGTACGACGTGCGAGTCGTCGGCAGCACCGCGGTCGCCACGGTGGTGACCGTGCTCGCCGCGCTGGTGTGCTTCGCCGCCGTGGGCACTGCCGTGGCGGCGTGGTCCCGGACGCTCGCGCTCGCCCAGGCCGCGTCGATCGGCAGCGCGGTCGCGCTGACGTTCGTCTCCGGGATGTTCACCCTCGGTGGCACGATGCCGGGCTGGCTCGACCGTCTCGGGGACCTCCTGCCGCTCAAGCCCGTCGCCGCCGCCCTCCAGGACCAGATGAACCCGTACCACCCCGCAGTGGGTTGGGACGTGGAGGGCGTCGCCGTCCTGGTGGTGTGGACGGCCGTCGCCGTCGTGCTCGCCGTCCGCGGCCTCAAGCGGGAGCCCGGCGGGCGGTCGGGCGTCGGCGCCCCGTCGCCGGCGGTCCCGGCCGGCGGTGCCGGGCCGGCGAGCCGCCGGGGGAGGTCCGCCCCGGCGGCGCGGGACGAGGACGCGTCGTCCGTCGTCGCGCGCACCCCGCCCGGCGGTGAGCTCGGCCGGTCCGTCCCGGCCGTCCCGTCGCTCCCGGCCGGTCCGGTCGCCGACGTCCCGTCCGCGGGACGCCTGCTGCGCGACCAGGTGGTCGCCGGCGCGCGGGCGACCTGGCGGGACCCGGGGTCGCTGTTCTTCGCGGTGGTCCTGCCGGTCGGCCTCTACGCGTTCATGCTGACGCTGCAGGGCGGTGGTGGTGCCATGCCCGACGGCACGCCCGTCGCGGCCTTCTTCGCGGCGAGCATGGTGACGTGGGGCACCGCCGTCGCGGCGTTCACGAACCTCCCCGAGACGGTCGCGACCGCGCGGGACGCCGGCGTGCTGCAGCGTCTGCGTGCCACACCGCTGCGGCGCTGGCAGCTGCTGGTCGGCCGCGGCGCCACCGCCGTCGGGACCGGGTTGGTCGTCACCGCGGGCGTGCTCGCCCTGGGATCGGCGGCGTACGACGTCCGTGTGACGGCCGCGGGAGTCCTCCTGGGGGGCCTCGTCGTCGTGCTCGGCGCCGCTGCTCTCGGCGCGTGCGGGTTCGCGCTCGCCGCCGCCGTGCCGAGCGCGAAGGCCTTCGGCGCCGTGGCCCTGGTCGTCCTCCTGCCGCTCGCCTTCTTCTCCGAGGTCTTCGTCGTCGGGGGGCCGGCGTGGATGGGGCGGGTCGGCGACGTGTTCCCGCTCAAGCACCTGCAGAACGCGCTCGCGCTCGCCTGGGCCCCTCAGCCCTCGGTCGGCTGGGCCCACGTGGCGGTGCTGCTCGCGTGGGGTCTCGTGGCCGGCCTCGTCGCCGTGCGGTGGTTCCGCTGGGACGCCCGCCGTCGGTGACCGCGGCGGGAGCCTCACCCGGACGGCTCCGGGCGAGGTGACGATCGTCCCTTCTGGGGCAGGACGTCGTGAGTACCGTCCGAAACAGGCGGATCGCCCGGAGATGTACCCGTCGGCTGAGGTCGCGGCTCCTGGTGCGGTCGTCGTCGGGAGGCGACTGTGGACGTCAACGCGGTCATCGTCTGGATCCTGATGATCTGCATGGTCCTCGGCGGCCTGGACCGGGCCATCGGCAACCGGTTCGGCCTGGGGGAGAAGTTCGAGGAGGGCTTCATGGCCCTCGGTCCGCTGGCCCTGGTGATGGTCGGTGTCGTGTCCCTCGCCCCCGTGCTGGCCAAGGTGCTGCAGCCCGTCGTCGTCCCGGTCTACGAGTTCCTCCGGGCCGACCCGTCGATGTTCGCGACGACGCTGCTGGCCAACGACATGGGCGGCTAGCCGCTCGCCCTGGAGCTCGCGCAGGACCCCGACGCCGGGCTGCTCGCCGGCCTGATCCTCGGCGCCATGATGGGCCCGACGATCGTCTTCACGATCCCGGTGGCCCTCGGCATCATCGAGAAGGAGGACCGGGCCTTCCTCGCGCAGGGCGTGCTCGCGGGCATGGTCACCATCCCGCTCGGCGTCCTCGTCGGCGGCCTCGTGGCCGGCTTCGACCCCGCGATGGTGCTCGCCAACCTCATCCCGATCGTCCTGGCGGCGATCCTCATCGCGGTCGGCCTGTGGCGGATCCCGGAGAAGATGACCACGGGCTTCCTGTGGTTCGGCAAGGGCCTCGTCGCCCTGATCTCCCTCGGCCTCGTCGTGGCGGTGTTCGAGTACATGACCGGGGCGCAGATCATGCCCGACGGTTGGGAGCTGGCGCCGCCCACGGACGGTCTCGTCATCATCGGGTCCATCGGCATGATGCTGCTGGGTGCGTTCCCCGCGGTGTACCTCATCATCACGTTCGCGGAGAAGCCGCTCACCCGCCTCGGCCGCTCGATCGGGATCAACGACAAGGCCGCGGGCGGCATGATCGCCACCCTGGCGAACAACATCCCGATGTTCCAGATCCTCAAGGAGATGGACCCGCGGGGGAAGGTGCTCAACGTCGCCTTCGCCGTCAGCGCGGCGTTCACCTTCGGTGACCACCTCGGCTTCACGGCGGGCGTGCAACGGCAGATGATCTTCCCGATGATCGTCGGCAAGCTCACCGCCGGCATCACCGCCGTCGTCGTCGCATACCTGTTCTTCCGCAAGACGTACCCTGCGCACCGCGAGGACGTCCCCTCGGAGGGCACAGGGACCACGCGCGCGCCCGCGCCGCTCGCGCCGCAGACCGAGGGCACACCGCTCACGGGGACGTCGGACATCCCGTCCCGGCACGTGGCGGAGCCCGGTGCGCGGCACGACGGGGAGCCGGCGAGGCGGGCTGCCGCCCGGGCGCGGGAGCGCGGCCTCGTGTTCCTCCGCGACGGCGTCGTGGTGGCCGGGCGCGCGAGCCCGGCCTCGGAGGTCGGCGCCGGCGCCGCACCGGCGAGGCCGGCGCCGGGCGACCCGGCCGGACCGCCCGACGCGGGTGCGCCGACGTCGGCCGTCGACCGGGCGGCGGTCCGGCGAGCCGTCGTCGCCACCCTGGGCCCGGTCCCCTCGGAGCTCGACGCGGTGCTGGACCGGGTGCTCGGCGGTGGGCCCGGTCAGGCGGCCGACCGCTGACGGGCGAGCGCGCCGATCAGGAGTCGGTGCCGAACTCCCAGTGCCACGGCTCCAGGGGCCCTCCGCCGCCCGGCTGCATGATCCGCGGGTGGTACCACCCGAAGCGGTCGGCGTTGGCCTTCATCCAGCGGTAGTTCGCGGTGCTGAAGTTGCCGAGCCCACCGAACCCGCCGAAGTCGACCGCGACGCCCCGGCCGTGGTTCGACGTCCCCGGCTGCGCCGCGAGGCCGCCCCGGGTGCGCTTGACCGCGACCTGCTGGGAGTAGCTCCGGTACGAGCTGACGACGTCCAGGTCGCGTCCGAACTCCGCGCGGTAGGCCGCGTTGAGCTGCTCCAGCGCCGCCGCGGCGTCGCAGCGCAGCTGCACACCCGAGGTGAAGCCCACGCCGCACAGGACCTCGGCGGGGATGCTGCCGTTGTCGGCGTTCTCGGCGACGGCGACCTTGCGGGCGAGCTCGGCGGCCGCCGCCGCGGCCGCGGCCTCCGCCTCGAGCCGGGCCTGCTCGGCGGCCGCAGCAGCGGCGACCGCCTCGGCGATCCTCGCGTCGGCGAGGCCCTGCACCTCGGCGGTCAGGGCGGCGACCTCCTGGACCTGCTCCTGGATGCGGCGCGTGACCTCGATGTCGAGGTCGGGCAGGGCATCGACCAGCTGCTGCATCGGCGGCGCGGGCGGTGTGGCGGCGGGCTCCCCGGCCGGGGCCTCGAGCGGGCCCGCGGCGTCGTCGGGTCCGGCGTCCGCGGGAGCGTCCGGGCCGGAGGCGTCGGTCGGGCTCACCTCGGCGTCCTGGTCCGCGGGCGCCGGCGCGGTGTCCGCGGCGCCCTCGGCCGCCCCCGGCAGCGGGGGGCGCCCCTCGGCAGGGACCGATCGTGAGGGCTGGTCGACGCGCGTGGCACCGGCCTCCGCGGCGGTGCCCCCGGCCGACGGGGCTCCTGCGTCGTCGGCGACGTCGGTGGCCCCGGTGGCGGTGGTCCCGGCAGCGGTGGGCAGTGGCGGGGCCGGCGTCGCCTCGAGCATGGCGGCCAGCTCCGCGGCGGCCGCCTCGAGACGGCTCACGGTCTCGGCGTCGAGGACCGGTGCCGCGACCTCCTTCGCGCCCTGGGCAGCGGCGACGGCGGCCTCGGCCTCGGCGAGGGCCTGGGCGCGCTGGGCGGCGGCGTATGCCGCGGCCTGGGCCGTGAGCCGGTCGGCCGCGGCGCTGTCGGACCGTTCCTGCCGCTCGAGCGCGGTCCGCGCCGACTCCGCGGCGGCACGGGCCTGCGCGATGATGCCCTGCTCGGCGTGGACCTGGGTGACGCCGACGGTCAGCAGCCCGGCGGACAGCGCGACGACGGCGACCGGCTTGCGGGCCACGTGGCCCAGCAGCCGGCGGGAGGACGGTCCGGGTCCGCCGATGGCGCCGGAGAGACCGGCGCGACGCGTGCCCGAGCCGGCGGACCCGCGCTGGCCCGCCCTGGTCCCGCCGGGTGCGACGAGCGGGGCGTGGATGGCTGGAGGCTGAACCGGACGACCGCCGTCGGCCTCGTCGGCGCCGGGGAGCCCCGGACGCTCCGCGGGGAGCACGAGCGACGCGGTGAACGGGGGGCGGCAGGCGGTGGCGGCCTCGGCGGGCGTGACGACGGCCGCTGCGGGCCCCTTGAGACCGACGGGCGTCGTGGTGCCGGGGGCCACCGGGGCGGTCGTCCCGCTCGCGGCGGTCCCGCCCAGGTGATGAGCGCCGAGGCTCTGGGCGCGCTCGCGCAGGCGGAGCTCGCGGCGCGTGAGGGGTCGGTCGGTCGCGGAGGTCTCGGATGTCACCACACCGGATGCCCGGCGGTCCGACGGCGGCGTCGCGTCGGCGCGGGCCGGCGTCGCACCGTCCGCGGCGGTCGGCCGCCGACCCGCGGGCGCCTGCGGGAGCGGAGTGGCGGGCGACGGGACGACGTCGGCCGGCACGTGCAGC
>NZ_CAMPHH010000035.1 GCF_946885855.1 uncultured Actinotalea sp.
GTGCCGGTCGGGGTGCCGGTCGGCGGGTGCCGGTCGGCGGGTGCCCCGGTCCGTGGCCGGGGCTGCTCCGCCCGCCGGTCCCGTCCGGAGCGGCGTGCCGAGTGCGGTCGGGCGGCCCTCCACCGCCCGACCAGGTCCCCCTCCGCGGCCCCTCTGACGCCGGGGAAGTGCGTCAGAGAAGGCGGGAGGAGACCTCACCGTGCGGTGGGTGTCCGCGACCGGGCGGCACGCCCGCGTCACTCAGTCAGAAGGCACCGGGGATCACCTCCTCGGCCGTCTGCGCGTAGCTCGGGGTCTGCTCCTCGAGGTAGGACTCCCAGGCGGCCGCGTCCCAGATCTCGACCCGGGTGCCGACACCGATGACCGCGACCTCACGGTCCAGACCGGCGTACCCGCGCAGGGGCGCGGGGATCGACAGCCGGCCCTGCTTGTCGGGGACCTCGTCGTGGGCGCTGGCCAGGAACACCCGGAGGTAGTCGCGTGCCTGGCGGCTCGTGACCGGCGCCTGCCGCAGCTGGTCGTGCATGCGACGGAACTCCCCCACCGGGAAGACGAAGAGGCAGCGCTCCTGCCCCTTCGTCATCACGAGTCCGGTGGCGAGCTGCCCACGGAACTTGGCCGGGAGGATCAGCCGGCCCTTGTCGTCGAGCCGCGGGGTGTAGGTGCCCAGGAACAGCGGCGACTCGTGGCCCAGCGAGTCGCCGACCATCGCGCACCCCCGTCCCCTCCCGCTGCAGCCGTGCCGGGTCGCCCACGGCGACCCAGTGCGCGCCACATTACTCCACTCCCCTCCACACGCACAGGGCAAACGCGGGTGAAGCGCGGTCGTGTCGCACATCGGCGCAGGTCACGCCCGTGGAGTGCGGTGGAGGAGATTCACGCGCCTGCGCCCGTCCCGGCGGCGCCCCAGCGCGTGCGCTGCTGCGCCGACCCCGGGCTCCCCGGGCCCGCACGGCGGCACCCGCGGCACCGCCGCAGGCGCCTGTCGGGGCATAGACCTGCACGAACGCCCCGGGACGGCCGCCTCCGGGGCTCGTGCCCGGGACGCCGTCGGCGACGCCACGGACCGGCCTCTGCCGGCCCCGAGACCGCCGGGGAGCGAAGTGGAGGGCGCGGGGCGGACGGCGGGGAGGGTGGTGGAGAGGCCGGGAGGGAGGCCTCCGTGCCGGCGCTCCTGGCCCCGGGCTGTGGCCGGGCACTGGGCCGACCGGGGGACGTCCGGCAGGGTCGTCGCGGTCCCCGGCGCGGTCACCTAGGCTCACGACAGGCCGACGAAGAGGTGACCATGCACGCGCTGCCCACGGGCGAGGAGATCGAGGACGTCGCCCGGACGTCCGCTGCGATCCGGGAGTCGATGGAGACGGTGATCTCCGGCCGGAGCGACCTCGTCCGGCTCACGGTCGCCGTCCTCCTGGCGGAGGGCCACCTCCTCATCGAGGACGTCCCGGGCGTCGGCAAGACGACGCTCGCGAAGGCGCTGGCGCGGTCGGTGGACTGCACCGTCGGGCGGATCCAGTTCACGCCGGACCTCCTGCCCACCGACCTCACGGGCGTGACGATCTACCGGTCGCACACCCAGGAGTTCGAGTTCCGTCGCGGGCCGGTCTTCGCCAACATCGTCATCGGCGACGAGATCAACCGCGCCTCCCCGAAGACGCAGTCGGCCCTGCTGGAGTGCATGCAGGAGGGCCAGACGACCGTCGACGGGACCACCCACCGCCTCCCGCGCCCGTTCCTCGTCGTCGCGACGCAGAACCCTGTGGAGATGGAGGGCACCTACGCACTGCCGGAGGCCCAGCGCGACCGGTTCATGGCCCGCCTCAGCGTCGGCTACCCGTCCCGCGACGCGGAGGTCGAGATGCTCGACCGGCAGGAGGCCGTCGACCCCCTCGCGCACCTGTCGCCGGTCGCGACCGTCGACCACGTCACCCGGCTCATCGACGTGTCGCGCCGTCTCTACGCGGCCCCGGGCGTCAAGCAGTACGTCGTCGACCTCGCCGACGCGACGCGGCGGGACCCGCTGCTGCGCCTCGGGGCCTCGCCCCGCGCCGGGATCCAGCTCCTGCGCGCGGCGAAGGCCCTCGCCGCGATGTCCGGGCGGGACCACGTCCTGCCCGACGACGTCCAGGAGCTCGCCGAGCCGGTGCTGGCCCACCGCCTCCTGCCCAGCACGGAGGCCCGGCTCGCCGGGCAGGCGCCGGCGGACACCCTGCGCGCCGTCCTGGCCCGGACCCCCGTCCCCGGCGCGGCCCACGACGTGGCCCCGCGGGCCGCGACCGGCTGATGCACGCGCGCCGTCTGCGCCTCGCCCCCCGCGGCACGGCGCTCGTCGCCGTCGGCGGCGCCGCGCTCGGCGCGGGCGTCCTCCTCGGGGTCACCGCACTCGTCCAGGTCGGTCTGCTCCTCCTCCTCGCGGTGGCGGCGAGCGTCCTGCAGCTGCTGCTCCAGGCCCGCAGCCAGGCCCGGGGGGCGCTGCGCCTCGCCCGGCGCGTCAGCCCCCACCCGGTCACGGAGGGTGAGACGGCCACCGTCACGGTCGAGCTCAGCACGGCGCGGGGAGGCCGCACCGCACCGCGTCTGGACCGGCTCGAGATCACCGAGCGCGCGGCCCGCGAGCTGTCCGGCGGTGGCCCGCTGCGCGCGCGCGTCAGCCGGGGCCGGAACGTGCTGCGCCTGACGTACCCGATCCTCCCGACCGTCCGCGGCCGGTGGGGCGTCGGCCCGGTGCAGCTCCACCGCGCCGACCCGTTCGGCCTCGCCCGGTGGTCCGGGCCCCTCGGCGAGCCGGCACTCGTGGCCGTCCGCCCGCGGACCACTGCCCTGCCCGTCACGTCCTCCGCGATGGCGAGCGACGCGGACCGCGTCGTCCTCGGCTCGCGCAGCCCGTCGCCGGACGACACCGCCCTGCGCGACTACCGCGCGGGGGACGACCTGCGCCGGGTCCACTGGCCGACGAGCGCGCGGCGGGGGGAGCTGGTCGTCCGGCAGGACGAGCGGTCCGGCCGGCGGCCCGCGAGCGTGCTGCTCGACCTCCCCGCGGACCACGACGCGGGCGAGTGGTCGATCCGCCTCGCCGCCTCCGTCGCGGTCGCGCTCGTCGGCGCCGGGCACCACGTCCGTCTCCTCGGCGGTGACGTCCTCGACGCGGCACGCGACCACCACCGGCCCGATGCGGGCGGCGCCGCGATCGCCGCCCTGCTGGACCAGACGGTCGACCTCACGATGCCCGCCGACTCGGTGCAGCGCCGGCGGTGGTTGCGCACGGCGGTCGACACGCTCCAGGCGGACGCCGGCGGCAGCGAGCTCGTCCTGGCCGTCGTGGGTGCGCTCGACGACGACACCCTGGCGGCCCTGGCCCGCACCGGGGAGGCGACGCACGGCTGGGCGATGGTCCGCACGTCCGAGATCGGCGTGTCGCTCGCGACGGGCGCCGCCGAGGCGACGGCCGAGCGCCTGCGCCGCGCCGGGTGGACCGTGTGCCTGGTCCGCGTGGGCGAGGACGTGGGGGCGTGCTGGGAGCGGCTCCTCGGCTCCGACGACCGGGCGGTGATGTCCCGGTGAACCGCGGCCCCCTCCCCCCGAGCGGTGCTCGGGCCTGGTGGGCGACCGGGCTCGTCGTGGTCGGGGTGCTGGCCGGCACGGGAACGCTGCGGGCGCTCCTCGCACCCGGTCCGTGGCTCGCCACGACGACGGTCACGGTGCTCGTCGTCGGCGTCGTGCTGGCGACCGCACGCGAGCTGAGCCGGTCGGTCCTCGCACCGACCCTCTGGGGGCTGGCCGCCTCGGTGGTCACCGTCGCCGCCCTGTACTCCGGGCCGGGCCGCGTCCCCAGCCCGCTGCCGACGCTCGAGACGCTGCGGGCGCTGCGCCGCGTGGCCGAGTCGGGGGCGCGCGCCGTCGTCGACGGCTCCGTCCCCCTGCCGCCCTCGCGCGGCAGCGAGATGCTCGTCGTCGTCGGCGCCCTCCTCGTGCTCGTCGTCGCCGACGCCCTGGCGGTCTCCCTCGGCCGCGCCGGCGCGGCCGGCCTGGCCCTGGCCGGTCTGTGGTCCGTGGCCATCGTCTTCGAGGAGCCGCCGGGGACCGTCCCGCTGCTCGCCGGCGGCACCTCGTTCCTGCTGCTCCTCGCGCTGACCAGACCGGAGCGGTCACGGTCCCGCTCGTGGCGCGACGGGTGGCTGGTCGTGGCCGGCGCCGCCGTGGTGACGGTGCTGGCCGTCGCCGTCGGCCCCGTGCTGTCGGTGCTGCCGGGGTGGGGCACCGTCCGCCTCCCGTCCACCTGGGCCGAGGGTCCGGGCGGGAGCGGCCCCGTGGAGGTCTCGCTCGACCTCGACATGCGCGCCAGCCTGGGCAACCGCTCGGACCGGCCGCTCATCACCTACACGCTGGCCGGGGCCCCGCCGGGACCGCTGCGGCTCTACACGCTCACCGACTTCGACGGGACCGAGTGGCAGCGCGACGACGCCCCGGTGCCGAGCTCGCCCGCCGAGGGCGGCCTGTGGCCGAGCGAGACCGAGCGGGCCGCCGCCGACGCCGCGTCGCCGGGGGACGACGGCGTCGGCCGGCTCCTCGTCGAGGTCGGCGACCTCGACCAGGACCGCCTGCCGCTGCCCCTCGAACCGCGCCGGGTCACGGTCGCCGGCGACTGGCGCTACGACGCGGAGCGCGACGAGGTCGCCTCCGCGACCCCGGCGACGACGCGCGGGCTGAGCTACGACGTCGTCGTGGTCCCCCGGGACCTCTCCGCCCCCACGCTCCAGGCCGACGACGTCGCCGCGGTGGCCGCGGACTCGCCGTACCTGCGCGTGCCCGAGACGACCTTCGCCGAGGACGTCGCGGACCTCGCCCGGGAGGTCACCGCGGGCACCGTCACGCCGTACGACCAGGCGATCGCCCTGCAGACGTACCTGCGCGACGGCGCGCTGTTCGAGTACAGCACCGACGTCCCGGCGCCGCGCACGGACGACTCGGTCTGGGACTTCCTGACCGACCGCACCGGCTACTGCGTCCAGTACGCCACGGCGATGACCGTCATGGCACGCCACCTGGGGCTGCCCACCCGCATGGCGGTCGGCTTCCTCCCGGGGCAGCCGGCGGCCGGGGGCCGGTACTCGGTGAACGGCCAGCTCGCCCACACCTGGCCGGAGGTCTGGTTCGCGGACGCGGGCTGGGTGCGGTTCGAGCCCACGCCCGCGGTCCAGACGGGCGCCCCGCCGGTCTACGCGGACCCCGCCGTCGCCGTCCCCGTCCCGCCCGAGGAGGAGCCGATCCCGCAGGCGACCGCGACGCCGGGCCCGACGAGCACGCCGGCGCCCACCGCCACGGCCGGCGGCCTGGCCGAGGGCGAGGTCGTGGTGGGCGCCACCCGGGTCCCGCTCGGGGCGGCCGTGGCGGGCCTGGCGGTGCTCGCGCTCGCGACCGCGGCTGCGGTCGTCGTGGTCCGGCGCCGGACCCGCCGCGCACCCGCGACCGGACCCGAGGCGACCTGGGAGCGCCTGCGGACCGCCCTGGCCGCCCGGGGGGTCGCGTGGCCGGACGCGACGACGCTGCGCGGGGCGGAACGCGCGGTGCTCGACGCGTACGGGGAGGGACCGACGCCGGAGCTGCGCCACGCCCTGCGCCGGCTCGTGGCCACGACGGAGGCCGCGCGGTACGCGCCCACGCAGCCGCAGTGGGAGCACGAGCTGCTCGAGGGCTGGGCCACCGACGTGCTCGCCGCCTTCGACGCCAGGACGGAGGCCGACCGCGTCCCGGTCGGCAGCGCGACCGGCGCGAGCCGCGTCGGCTGACCGCGCCTCGTGCGGCCGCACGCACCCCTGCTCGGGCCGACGGGGGCGCGCAGGAGAGTCCTCGGGCCCCGCGCCGCCCCGTCGCCACCGGCCGGGCCGGGTCCGCGCGGTCTCGACGCGGGCCGAGAACGACGCAGCGCCCCGGACCGTGGTCCGGGGCGCTGCGTCGACGATCAGCGAGCGCGCGTCATCATCGGCCGCGCTCGTCGCGCCGGCGGTCCCAGCGCTCCTCCATCCGCTGGAGCAGGCCGCTCGAGCGGGCGGGCCGCGCCGCGGGGTTCGGCCGCCGGACGGCACCGTCGGCACCCACGACGCCCGACGGTCCGCCGCGCCGGGGCGGCGAGAACGCCAGCACCACGGAGACGAACATGACCACGAACCCGAGGACGCCGACGAGCGGGTTGCTCGTGGCCGCGCCGAGGACGAGGACGGTGAGTCCGACGAGGGCCCCGAGCGAGACCAGCACCCACCGACGCAGACCGTGCGAGGCGCGGCCCTGGAAGGTGTTGACCAGCTTGGGGTCGTCAGACGAGAGCTGACGCTCCATCTGCTCCAGTACGCGCTGCTCGTACTCGGACAGAGGCATCGCTACCTCCGCGGTGCCGGTGGGACGGGGACATGCTCAGGATAGGTCCCACCCGGCTTCCTGGGTAGTTGGACGGTGGACCTCACCCGGTGGCTTCTCAGGATCGGCGTGCTCCGGGCGCGGCACGCCCGGGGCCGCACCCGGACCGACCTTCCGGACGCGGCTCGCGGGAGCGACCAGGGCCGCCCGTCCGACGGCTGTCGCACCGAAGCGGGCACGGACCGCGTCCATCGCGACCTCGGCGCGCCGGTGGACGCCCGGGGCGTCGTCGACCGCCTCGTCGAGGGTCAGCGGGCGGGCGGAGGCCGCCCCGAGCCCCTCGGCCCGGACCCCGACCAGCCGGACCCGGCGGCCCTCGAGCGGGACGCCGGCCAACAGCTCGCGGGCGACGTCGTAGATCTCCCGGCCCACGTCCGTCGGGGCCGCGAGCGTGCGGGACCGCGTCACGGTCCGGAAGTCCTCGGTGCGCACCTTCAGCCCGACGGTGCGGCAGACGTGGCCCTTGCTGCGCAGCTGCCCGGCGCAGCGGTCGGCGAGGCGCAGCAGGTGCGCCTCGAGCTCCGGGACGTCGGCGGTGTCGCGCTCGAGGGTCGTCTCGGCGCCCACGCTCTTCTCCTGGCGTTCGGGCTCGACACGCCGCGGGTCCCGGCCCCACGCCAGGTCGTGCAGGTGGGCGCCGACGGCCGGTCCGACGGCGCGCCGGAGGACCTCGACGTCCGTGCGGGCGAGCTCCTCGACCGTCGTGATCCCCCACCGCTCCAGCGCCTCCCGGGTGCGGTCGCCCACGCCCCACAGCGCCGCCACCGGCAGCCCGTGCAGGAACGCCACGGTGGCGTCCGCCGGCACGAGCAGCAGGCCGTCGGGCTTGGCGAAGCCGGAGGCGAGCTTGGCGACGACCTTGGTCGAGGCGACGCCGACCGAGCAGGGCAGGCCGACCACGTCCCGCACCCGGGCCCGGACGTGCTGCGCGACCGCCGTCGGGGAGCCGAGGCGCCGGCGCGCGCCCGTCACGTCGAGGAACGCCTCGTCGACGCTGACCTGCTCGACCAGGTCGGTGATCCCGTGGAGGACGGTCATCACCTGTGCGGACGCCCGCCGGTAGGCAGCGTGGTCCGGTGGGACCACCACGGCCTGGGGGCACAGCCGGCGGGCGCTGGCCATCGGCATGGCGGAGTGCACGCCGAAGGCCCGCGCCTCGTAGGTCGCCGCGAGGACCACGGCCCGGCCCTCGCCGCCGACGACGACCGGGAGTCCGCGCAGCTCGGGTCGACGCGCCAGCTCGACCGAGGCGAAGAAGGCGTCCATGTCGACATGGAGGATCCCGGCGCCGCTGTCGTCCTCGCCCCAGTCCCGCCGGATCGCGGGCGCCGACCGCCGGCTCACCGCCCACCTCCCCCGGGACGCCGTCCGCGCCCCTGGGGCCAGTGTGCCCGACGGCCGGACGGGCCCTCGGCCGGCCGAGCCCCGGGGAGCCCGCTGTGCTACCCGGCCCGGGAGACGGGCGCCGTGCCGAGTCCGGCGAAGGTGAGTGGCAGACCCCAGCGCCGACGGACGACGTCCTGGAAGTCCTCCGCGGCCGCGAGCGTGCGCTCGGCCCGCTCGACCGTCACGCCATCGGTCCGCCCCGCCTCGACCGCTGCCCGGGTCACCGCACCGTCGGCGAACAGCTCCGCCCAGTCCGCCAGCTCCGGCGCCGCCTGCGCGAGCTGCTCCCAGACGGGCCGCGGCCGGGACCGCCGTCGGCCGTGCGTCGCCGGGAGAACGGCGGCGGCCGCGCGCAGCGCGGCGAGGTGCGCGTGCCGGAACCGGTCGTGCGGCTCGGTCGCCAGCTGCGCTGCCACGAGCTCCTCGTCGCTGCGGCGGAGCTGGTCCAGGACCGAGACGGGCACGACGGCACCCTCCGCGGGTCGCTGCCGGGTTCGCTGCCGGGTTCGCTGCCGGGTTCGCTCAGCCGTCGCCGTCATCTCGTACCTCCTGCCACTATCGAACACCTGTTCGACGATGTCGTCAAGGGCACTACCCTTGGGGGGTGCCCGGCCGACACCGCTCCGCCCGGCGCCGTCCCGGCGGCGTCGCGTCCTCGGCCCGCCTGCCGGAGGGTCCGGTCGCGACCTCCTCGGGGACCGTCGAGCTCAACCGGGACCCGTCCGATCCCCAGGCCGTGACCGTGCTCGTCAACGGCGTGCCCAGCTCGCACCTGGACCTCGCGGACCCGACCTGGCTCGAGTTCGAGTACATGCAGCACATGGCCGCCGTCGTCGACCTGCTCCCACCAGGACCGATCGACGCGGTGCACCTCGGTGCCGCGGCCTGCGCCCTTCCCCGCCGGGTCGAGGCGGTGCGCCCGGGGTCGCGGCAGCTCGCCGTCGACGTCGACGCGGAGCTGTTGCGGCTCGTCCGCGAGTGGTTCGCCCTGCCCCGGGCGCCCCGCCTGCGCCTGCGCGCCGCGGAGGGCCGGGCGACCCTGAGCGGCCTGCCCGACGCGTCGGCCGACCTCGTCGTCCGGGACGCCTTCGCGGGCGACCTCACGCCCCGCCACCTCACCACTGCCGAGTTCGTCGCCGAGGTCCGCCGAGTCCTCCGGCCCGGCGGCGTGTACCTCGCGAACTGCGCGGACCGGCCACCGCTGGCTCTGGCGCGCGCCGAGGTCGCCACGGCGGCCACGGCGTTCGAGGTGGCGCTCCTCGCGGAGCCGGGTCAGCTCAAGGGCCGCCGTTACGGGAACCTCGTGGTCGCCGGCACCGATGCGGCGGGTCCCGACCTCACCGGTCCCGCGCTCGAGCGGGCGCTCCGGCGGCTCACCGTCCCGGCCACCGCCCTGACCGGCAGCGCGCTGCGGACCTTCGCCGCAAGCGCCGTGCCCGTGCGCGACGCGCAGCCCTGGGAGCCGGGCACGGACACTCCCCCGGCCTGAGCCGGCCTCGCCGGTGACCGCAGGATGCCGCAGCGCCGGACCGGACCGGCTGCACAGGACCCGGACGAGGCCGGTCGGGGCAGGCAGGACCGACCGGACACGACGGAGGCCGCACCCCGATGGGATGCGGCCTCCGTCGCGGTCTCGGTGCGTCCGGTCAGAGCGGACGGACCTTCTCGGCCTGCGGACCCTTGGGGCCCTGCGTGATCTCGAACTCGACCCGCTGGGCCTCCTCGAGCGACTTGTAGCCCTGCGTCTCGATCGCCGAGTAGTGCACGAAGACGTCGGCACCGCCGCCGTCCTGGGCGATGAACCCGTAGCCCTTCTCCGCGTTGAACCACTTCACGGAACCCTGCGCCATGCTCGTCCTGTCCTTCTGTCCGTCCGGGGACGTCGTTGGTCGGGCCCTGTACCCGACCGTCCTGTCGCAATCGGTCCGACGTCCTGCCCCGGGGACCGGAGAAGGCCTGACATGGGCCCTGCGGCCCTGGGTCATGCGTCCGTACGTCACTGCAACGGCGCTCAGTGTGGCACGCACCACTCGTCGTGCGCCATAGCCCCGACGTGCAGGTTCATCCCTTCGGGGGCACCGTCGGCGGCCCCGTCGGGGACGCCTCCTGCGCGCCCGTCGACCGCGCTCGACGCCGTGCGACGACCTCGCGCAGCGGGGGCACCACGACACCCTCGGCCCGCATCGCCGCCCGGGTGCGGGCGCGGCTGACGAGCACCACGGCGAGGACGAGCGCCCACGGCACCACCAGGACGCCGAAGCCCCACCGGAACGCCTCGAGCGACAGCGCGCCGGCGCCGGCCTCGGCCGCCGTGTCGAGGACGACCCCCACGGCGAGGAGACCCACGACCGCCACGGCGAACCCACCACCGTTGACGACGGCGGTCGCGGTGCCCAGGCGCTGCGGTGGGTTCGCCGTGCGGGCGAAGTCGAAGCCGATCGCCGAGGCCGGCCCGCCGACCGCCGTCACGACGACCAGGAGGACGAGGAGCCACAGCGGGCTGGGCTCGTCCCGGACGAGGACCGCGGCCCACACCGCGGCGACGGCGACCGCCGTCGTCAGCACCATCCACGAGCGCCGCAACGGGTGCCGTCCGGTCAGGACGCCGACGACCGGCCCCGTCACGGCGACCGTCGCGACGTTGACGGTCAGCAGGACGCCCGCCGTGGCCGGCGAGAGGCCCTGCGCGACGGTGAGGAACGGGAAGCCCCACAGGAGGACGAAGACCGTCTGGGGGAACTGCGTCACCGCGTGGGTGGACACCCCCAGCCAGGTGCCGGGCCGGGCGAGGACCGCCCGCAGCGGCATCACCAGCCCGCCGGTCCCGGAGACCACCTTGGTACCTGCTGGGGCGTCCCGGACACCGGCGGCCGCGCCGATCGCCGCCACCAGCCCCACGACCGCCAGGCCGACGAAGGTGGGGGTCCAGCCGGCCACGTGGAGCACCGCCACGACCGGGACGGCGGAGACGACCTGCCCGAGCTGGCCGACGAGGCCCGTCAGCTGGGTGAACAGCGGCGCCCGGTGCGGCGGGAACCACAGCGCCACCAGGCGCAGGACCGAGATGAACGTCGCTGCGTCACCGGCTCCCACGAGGACGCGCCCCGCGAGGGCGCCCAGGACGTCGTCGGCGAGGGCGAGCCAGAGCTGCCCGGCTGCCATGAGCAGCGCGCCGAGCACGAGGAGCGCACGCGAACCGAAGCGGTCCAGGAGGAGCCCCATGGGGACCTGCAGCGCCGCGTAGACGGCGACCTGGACGACGACGAAGGAGGACAGCACGGTCGCGCTGACCGCGTAGCGCTCCACCGCCTCGACACCGACCACCCCGAAGGAGGTGCGATGCAGCACGGCCACGACGTAGACGGCGACGGCGACGCCCCACACGCCGGCGGGGCTCCGCGGCACCGGAGGCCGTGCCGGGCGACGTCCCGGGCCGGTCACCCGCCGGCCCGTGGCGCGACCCGGCTCACCGCCACGTCACGGCCCAGGTCGGGGCCGAGGTCACAGCCCTGGTCCGTCCCCGCCCTGCTGGGCCAGGAAGCGCTCGAACTCCTCGCCCAGCTCGTCGGCGGTCGGCAGCTCGCTGGTCTCCGCCAGCAGGCTGGTCCGACCGACCGCCCGCGCGAACGAGTCGTACTGCTCCTCGAGCGCCCGGACCACGGCGGCCACGTCGTCGGAGGCCTCCACCTGGCGGTCCACCTCGAGCGCGGCCGCGCGCGCAGCCTCCTCCAGCTCAGGGGTGGCGAGCTCCAGGCCCGTCGCCCGCTCCACGTGCTCGAGCGCCACCTGCGAGGCGCGGGGGAAGGCGGACTGCGCCAGGTAGTGCGGGACGTGCACCGCGAACCCGACCGCGTCGTGCCCGGCCTCGCCGAGGCGGAACTCCAGCAGCGCGCTCACGCTCGCCGGCACCTGCACGGTGCCGAACCAGGAGGTGTGCTCCTGCACGAGCTCCGGCCGGGTGCCGTGGGCCGTGAGCCCGAGCGGCCGCGTGTGGGGGACGCCCATCGGGATGCCGTGCACCCCGACGACGAGCGGGACGGCGAACCGCTCGACGACCTCACGGACGGCGCCGACGAACCGCTCCCACTGGACGTCCGGCTCGACCCCGTGCAGCAGGAGGAAGGGCACGTCCTCGCCGTCACGCACGACGTCGACCACGATCGTGGGCTCGTCGTAGGCGGCCCAGTGCGTCGAGCTGAACGTCATGGTGGGCCGCCGGGAGCGGTAGTCCACCAGCAGGTCGGCGTCGAAGGTCACCAGGCGCTGGACGTCGAAGCGTCCGGTCAGGTGCTCGGCGACGCCCTGGCCCGCCGCGCCGGCGTCGACGAAGCCCCGGATCGTGTGCACGAGGACCGGACCGGGCGTGCCGTCCGTGGTCCGCTCCGTGAGCTCGCGGGCGACGTCCTCGTCCACGGTGTACAGGTGCTGGTGCTCGTGCATCGTTCCTCCGAGGCTCGGGAGATCCTCCGGTGACGGAACGCGGTGCCGCCGTGGGCCATTCCCGCCGGTGGCGCGGCGCCGGGGGCGCCGCTGGTGTCAGTGGCGCGGCAGCCGCACCACGGACACGAAGAAGTCGTCGATCTGCCGGACGACCTCGATGAAGCGCGAGAAGTCGACGGGCTTGGTCACGTACGCGTTCGCGTGCAGCGAGTAGCTCCGCAGCACGTCCTCCTCGGCCTCCGAGGTGGTCAGCACGACCACGGGGATGCTCCGCAGCGTGTCGTCGCTCTTCATCGCGGCGAGCACCTCACGGCCGTCCATCCGCGGCAGGTTGAGGTCCAGGAGCACGAGGTCGGGCGTCGGCGCGTCCGCGAACTCGCCCTCGCGCCGCAGGTACTGCATCGCCTCGGCGCCGTCGCTGACGACGGCGAGCCGGTTGGCGACCTTGTTCTCCTCGAACGCCTCACGGGTCATGAGCACGTCACCCGGGTCGTCCTCGACGAGCAGCACGTCGATGGGGGCCTGGTCCGGCATGTCAGCCGTCCTTCCCGGCGCCGGAGGCAGCCGTCTCGGGGGTGCTCGCGGCGTCCGCCTCGGGCAGGTGGGGTGCGATCTGCGGGTCGGCGGGCAGGGTCCACCGGATCCGGGTGCCCTCGGTGACCGAGGTGTCGATCCAGATGTGCCCGCCGTGGTACTCGACGATCTTCTTGCAGAGGGCCAGGCCGATGCCCGTGCCCTCGTACACGTCCTTGGGGTGGAGCCGCTGGAAGATGACGAAGACCCGGTCGGCGTACTGGGCGTCGATCCCGATGCCGTTGTCCTCGCAGGCGAACTCCCAGCAGTCGCCGTCCCGCTCCGCCGTGATCCGCACGTGCGGGGGCCGGTCGGGATGACGGAACTTCAGCGCGTTGCCGACGAGGTTCTGCAGGAGCTGGACCAGGAGCGGCCCCTCCCCCTGCACCACCGGCAGGTCGGGGGCCTCGACCCGCGCGCCGGCCTCCTCGATCACCGGCTCCAGGTCGGAGCGGACCTGGTCGAGCGCCCGAGCCATGTCGACGTCGCCGACCTCGCCGCCGATCCGGCCGACGCGGGAGAAGCTGAGCAGGTCGTTGATGAGGCGCTGCATGCGCTTCGCGCCGTCCACCGCGAAGTGGATGTACTGGTCGGCCCGCTCGTCGAGCTGGCCCTCGTACCGCTTGGCCAGGAGCTGGGTGAAGCTCGCGATCTTGCGGAGCGGCTCCTGCAGGTCGTGCGACGCGACGTAGGCGAACTGCTCGAGGTCCCGGTTGGAGCGCCGGAGGTCCTCCGCCTGCTCCTGGAGCAGCTGGTGCGACGTCTCCACCTCCGCCTTCGCGGCGGTGGCCTCTGCCACGAGCCGGGCCAGACGCGAGCGCATCTGCTCCACGTCGGCGCCGACCTCGCCGACCTCGGCGGGCCCCTCGGCGCCGACCCGGTGGTCCAGGTCACCGTCGGCCACGCGGCGCGCGTCCGCCGCGAGGCGGGTCAGCGGGACGGTGATCCAGCGCTGGAGGAAGACCCAGAGCAGCACGCCGACGAGGACGGCGGCCACCACGAGGAGCACCATCGCGACGACGAGCACGTCCCGCCAGGACTCCAGCTCTCCCACGACGGACGCTCGCTCGGCGCGCAGGATGTCGAGGTACTCCTCCGCCCCGGTGCGGACCGGCTCGAAGAGCAGCCGCCCCTCCTCGATCTGCTCCGAGGTGACGGACGCGGAGCCCTGGGTCTGCACCTGGTCGATGATCGGGAGGGCGAATTCCTCGTACCACCGCAGCACCGCCTCCTGGGCGGGCTGCACGGCCACGAGGGCGGGGTGATCGGGCCCGAAGCGCTCCTCCAGGAGCTCGACCGCGTTCACCTCCGGCTCGGCGGCCGCCGCCGTCGCGTCCCCCTCCACGAGGAGGTCGAACGGCTCGAGGGTCACCGGGTCACCGGTGAGGGCGTAGCCACGGACCGCGGTCTCCGCGTTCACCACGGACAGGTAGCCCGTCGTGCCCTGGTTGATGGTGAGGAAGTACACGCCGACGACGTCCTCGAGCTTGCGGTCCAGCTGGACCAGCGCGGTGCCCGTCGCGGCCACCATGATCGCGAGAACCACGCCGGCGACCGTCAGGGCGAGCTGCAGCCTGCGCCGCAGCGAGTCGGCGCCCCGCCTCACGGGCGACCGCCCCAGCCCAGCACCACGAGCGCGGTGTCGTCCACGAGGTCGCCCCCGTGGCGGGCCCGAACGGCCTCGAGGATCCGGTCGACGAGCGGACGACGCGCTGCGCGCGGGTCCTCCGCCGCCTCCGCGCGCACCTGCTCGGCCATGACCTCCATGAGCCCCTCCTCGCCGAGCCGGGCGCTGCCGCCGTCGATCGTGGTCTCCAGGACGCCGTCGGTGAACAGGACGATGCGCCACTGCTCACCGAGCTCGACGCGCTGCGACCGCCAGCCGCCGTGGACCGGGATGCCCAGCGCGCGACCCCGCAGGTCGGTCGGCATCGCGGTCGTCGTCGGGCCGAGGAGGAACGGCGTGGGGTGCCCGCAGAGGAAGAGGTCGAGCGCGCGCCGGTCGGGGTGGACGACGACCATGACGGCGGTCGCGAAGATCTCCGGCCGGCCGCGCTCGGCGGCGAGGATCTGCTCCGTCACGTCGAGAACCTGCTCAGCCGGCAGGCCGGCGAGGACCGACGTGCGCCACGCGGTCCGCAGCGTCGCGCCGAGCGCCGCCTCGTCCGGACCGTGGCCCGCGACGTCGCCGACGATCGCCGCCACCGAGCCGTCGGAGCGCTCGACGACGTCGTAGAAGTCCCCGCCCAGCAGCCCGTCCCGGCCGGCCCGGTACCCCACGAGGACCTCGAGGGCGCCGTCCGCGACCAGCGGCGTGGGCAGCAGCGCCCGCTCCAGCCGGCTCGTCTCGGACGCGCGCAGCTGGGCGCGGTACAGGTCGCGCTCCTGGATCTCCGCGTGCCGCCGCTGGATGGCGTACCGCACGGCGCGGGCCAGAAGCTCCGGGCTGACGTCGCCCTTGACGAGGTAGTCCTGCGCGCCGGCCGCGACGGCCCGCAGGCCCGCAGCCGACTCGGCCATGCCGGTCAGCACGACGACGGCCGGCGTGCGCGGCGAGGCGAGGATCCGCTCGAGCGCGCCGATCCCCGCCGCGTCCGGGAGCCCCAGGTCCAGGAGCACGCAGTCGACCTCGAGCATCTCGGCCGCGCTCTCCAGGTCCCGCGCCCGGCGCAGGTCCACGGCGAGGTTCGCGTCGCTGAAGAGCTCCTCCACGAGAAGGGCGTCGCCGTCGTCGTCCTCGACGAGCAGCACGCGGAGGGCACGTGGGTTCGACTCGACTGCCAGCACCTCGCCCCTCTCCTCCCGCGGTCCGCTCCCCCGCCGCTGCCCGACGGTCCGCCCGGACGGCACCGAGGTGGCGCCGGTCTGCGCGACGATCCTAGTCGGACGGCGACGGCGCGCCCGATGAGGGGCGCCGACGGCGCGTCCTCGACCGGTGCGCGCCCGAGGACCTCCGGCAGGGCGGATAATGGACGGCCCGTTCCGCGCGCGTGGACGCCCCAGGGGGATCCGTGACAGACCTGCAGGCCCAGCTCGAGCACGAGCAGCGCGCCGTCGACGAGCGCTACGCGCGGCTGGACCGCCTCCGGGCGACGACCCGCACCCGGCTCGAGCAGACCCGGCGCGTCGGCCCGTCGGGCTCGCCGCAGAACCGCTCCGAGCGCGACGCCTTCGCGACCCTCTACGAGGACCGCCTGGCCCAGCTGGACGCCGTCGAGCAGCGCCTGTGCTTCGGTCGCCTCGACCTCGCCGACGCGACCGCGTCGCAGCGGGCCGAGCGGGCCGAGCACGGCGCCGGGGCGGCGGACGCACCGGAGGGCCGGACGGAGCCGACGGACCGGACCCGGTACATCGGCCGCATCGGGCTCACCGACGAGGACCAGACGTCGCTGCTCACCGACTGGCGGGCGCCAGCGGCCCGGCCCTTCTACCGCGCCACGTCGGCCCGGCCGGAGGGCGTGGTCCGCCGCCGTCACCTCGTCACCCGCGGCCGCACGGTGACCGGGCTCGAGGACGAGATCCTCGACCTGGACGCCTACGCCGGCGCGGCGACGAGCGTGGGGACGGTCGCGGGCGAGGGCGCGCTCCTCGCGGCCCTCGCCACCGCGCGCACGGGACGGATGGGCGACATCGTCGCGACCATCCAGGCCGAGCAGGACGCCGTGATCCGCTCGGACCTCGCCGGGGCGCTCGTCGTCCAGGGCGGCCCGGGCACGGGGAAGACGGCGGTCGCCCTGCACCGCGCCGCCTACCTCCTGTACGCGCACCGGAGCACCCTCGAGCGCTCCGGCGTCCTCGTCGTCGGCCCGAGCCGGACGTTCCTGCGCTACATCGACCAGGTGCTGCCCTCCCTCGGGGAGACCGGCGTGGTCGCCGCGACCGTCGAGGAGCTCTTCCCCGGTGTGGCGGCCACGGGCACCGAGGCGGACGAGGTCGCCGAGGTCAAGGGCCGCGCGGTCATGGCGGAGGTCGTCGCGCGCGCCGTGCGCCGGCGCCAGCGCGTGCCGCGCGAGGCGACGGAGATCCGGGTCGAGGGTCGCCGCGTCGTCGTCCGGCCCCCGGACGTGGCCGACGCCATCGGGAAGGCCCGGCGGACGGGCCGCCCGCACAACGTGGCGCGCGTGGTCTTCGTGCGGGAGATGCTGCACCGCCTCGCCGACCAGTACATCGCCCAGCTCGGGTTCGCCGTCGCCCCCGAGGACCGGGCCGAGGTGGTCGAGGAGCTGCGCACCACCCGTGAGGTGCGCATCGCCCTCAACCTGGCGTGGATGCCCCTGACGCCGCAGAAGCTGGTCGAGGACCTCCTCACACGGCCCGCGCAGCTCGAGGCGGCCGCGGTGCGGCTGACGCCACGCGAGCGCCGCCTGCTGCTGCGCGAGCCGGGCGCGCCCTGGACCCCGGCCGACGTGCCGCTCCTGGACGAGGCCGCCGAGCTCCTGGGCGAGGACGACCAGGCGGCCCGGGCGCAGGCCGCGGCCGAGGCGCGCCGGCGCGAGGAGGAGCTGGACTACGCGCGCCAGGTCCTGCGCTCGACGGGAGCGGGCCGGGGTCTGGTGAGCGCCGAGCAGCTCGCGGGGCGTTTCGGACCGTCCGGTCCCGCCCTGACGACGGCTGAACGGGCCGCCGCCGACCGGTCCTGGACGTACGGCCACGTCGTGGTCGACGAGGCCCAGGAGCTGTCCGCCATGGCGTGGCGGATGCTGCTGCGCCGGTGCCCGACGCGGTCCATGACGGTCGTCGGCGACGTCGCGCAGACGTCGTCGGCCGCCGGCTCGCACGCCTGGGGGACGACCCTCGACCCGGTGCTGCGCGGCTCCTGGCGGCTCGCCGAGCTCACCGTGAACTACCGCACGCCGCGGACCGTCGCGCGGACCGCGCAGGCCGTCGCGCGGCGCGCGGGCCTGCCGGTCTCCCCGCAGACCTCCGCCCGGGACGTCCCCGACGCGCTG
>NZ_CAMPHH010000036.1 GCF_946885855.1 uncultured Actinotalea sp.
CCGGGGATCCGCTGGACACGCGGGGAAGGATCCCACGCCGCACGACCCGGACCACCGTCCCGACACGGCCGGGCGCGTGCGGGCGCGTGCGGGCAGGGGGCCCGGCCAGGGCGCACCGCCCACCGGCGCCCGCGCTCAGCGCCCGGGACCCCCGAGCCGGTCCCCGGGGAGCCGGAGCGCCAGGACCGCGATGTCATCCTCCTGGTCCTCGGCGCGGGACGCGACGACCGCGTCGCAGAGGTCCTCCAGGGGCAGGTGGCTCAGCCGGGCCACCTGCTCCCGCAGGGCCGCGAGCCCGTCCGCGAGCGGTGCCGACCGCCGTTCGACGAGCCCGTCCGTGTAGAGCAGCAGGGTCGAGCCCGGCGCCAGGGGCGTGCGGTGCTCGGTGCGGTCGCGGCTGCCGGGGCGCCCGATCCCGATGACCACGTCGGGGCGCGGGTCCAGGAGGCGAGCGGTCCCGTCCGGCTCGAGGACCAGCGGCGGGAGGTGGCCTGCCGACGCCCACCGCAGCAGCGCTCCGCCGCCGGCGTCCGCGGGGGTGTCGACCACCGCGTAGACGACCGTGGCGAAGTCGGTGATGCGGACGGCGCTGTTGAGGGCGTCCAGGGTGTCCAGCACCTCGGCGGGCCGGTCGCTGCGGCCCCAGGCCAGCGCGCGCATCGCGCTGCGGACCTGGCCCATCGCCGCGGCCGCGGTGACGTCGTGGCCCACGACGTCACCGATGACCAGGACCGGCGGGGCGCCGGGCAGGACGAACGTGTCGTACCAGTCGCCGCCGACCTGCGTGTCGACGCCTGCGGGCACGTAGCGCGCGGCCACCTGCCACGGCGCGAGGTCGGGCAGCGCGGTCAGCATGCTGCGCTGCAGCGCGACGGCGATCTCGTGCTCCCGGTCGTACCGCCGCGCCTTGCTCACGACCACGGCCACACGGCCGGCCAGCTCCTCGGCGAGCACGACGTCGTCGTGCGTGAACCGGCGGCCCTGCGTGCCCCGGGCCAGTGTCACCACCCCGAGCGGCTCACCGTCGACCTCCAGCGGCACCGCGATGTAGCCGGCGATGCCCAGGGACGCCAGCAGCTCCGCGTGGTGGTCGTCCCGGCTCTGCCGGCGCAGCCAGGCGTCGTCGACGTCGGCGGACCACTGCGTGCGCCGTTCCCGCAGCGCGACCGCCGCCGGGTGGTCGCTGCCCAGCAGCGGCGCGTACCGCTCGCCCAGCTGCGCCGCGGCGGGCCGCTGCTCCGCGTCCGCGTGGCTCACGGCGAGGCGGCGCAGGGACCCGTTCTCCACGACGTCGATGAGGCAGAGGTCACCGAGCGTCGGCAGGGCCACCGTCGCCAGCCGGGACAGCGACTCCGTCCAGGTGGTCGAGGCCGCGAGGACGTCGGAGGCGCGCAGCAGGAACTCCTGGGAGCGGCGGACCACCCGCAGCCGGTCCTGCAGCGCGTCCCTGGCCTCCTCCGCGGCGCGGCGCGAGGTGACGTCGAGCAGGAGCAGGAGGGTCGTCCGGGAACCGTCCTCGAGCACCGCCGTCGCCGCGTTGACCTCGACCCAGGTCCCGGGCGACCGGACCGGGGCCACGAGCACGGCAGGGCTGAACCCCTCGCTCTGGCCCTCGCCGAGCCCGGCCAGCGCGGTCCGCAGCTGGTCCGCGGCGTCGACGAGACGGGTCACGGGGACCCGGGCGTCGTCACTGCGCAGCCCCAGGAGCATCGCGGCCCGCGAGTTCCAGCCGACGAGCACGCCGTCGCCGTCGTCGACGAGGGCGACGCCCACGGGCGCGCGGTCCAGGACCGCGGCGAGCGCGTGCTGGACGGGCCGGGCGGGCGCCGGCTGCTCCTCGGCACGGGCGACGAGCTCGGTGACGAGGGTGCGGTGCGCACGCCGCGCCCGCGCCCGGGCACCACTCACGCTGACCCGGTCCGGCAGGTCCCCGTCGGCCGGACCCTCGAGCACCTCCACGTCCGCGGGGACGCCGGGGGTGTACACGAGCGCGCGCCGGACGGCCCCGGGGTCACCTGCCGGGAGGACGAGCACCGCGCTCGCGTCCCGGTGCTGCGCGTGGGCGCGCTGGAGCACCGCCAGGTCGCGGGCCGTCGCGGCGCGGACGACGACGACGTCGACACCGTCCGTGCCCGGGTCGCCGTCGGCCGGGCCGGCCGGGCGGTGCGGGCCGTCGCCGTCCGGCCCGACCGGGCGCACGTCCAGACCGTCGTGCGCGTCGAGGGCCGCGAGCTCGGGACCCGTCAGGCCGAGCGCGAGGACGGTGTGCGGCACGGTCGCGCCCTCACTCGCCCAGGAGCGGGATGCCCAGGGCGGCGCGCCCGGTCCACGTGCGCAGGACGTCCGTCGTCGGCGCCATGACGTGGGCGGCGCGCACGTCCCGCAGGTGCCGCTCGGCCGGCGAGCGGTCGCGGTACGCCATGCCGCCCAGGAGGGTCATGACGTCGTTCACCACGCCGACGGCCGCGTCGGCGACCTCGGCCTTCGCGCTCGCCAGCGCGGGGAGCGCAGCAGGACCGCCGGCCTCCCCCTCCTCCGCGGCCCAGTACACGAGCCGACGCGTGCGCTCGACCTGCGCCCAGAGCACGCCGAGCCGGTGCTGGACCACGGGCTCGGCCGCGAGGGTGCGTCCGGTGTGGCCGTGCCGCCGGGCGCCGAGGTGCTCGACGGCCTCGTCGAGCGCCGCCTGGGCCACCCCGAGGTACGTGCTGGCCATCGCGACGAGGAAGTACGGCGCCACGACCTCGAACACGTACCACATCTGGTCGCCCTCGGCGCCCAGCAGGTTCGCCGTCGGGATCCGCACGTCCGCGAGCGACGCACCGCGCGAGCTGTTGCCCCGCATGCCCAGGCCCCGCCACTCGCCCTTCCAGGCCAGGCCGTCCGCGTCACCTGGCACGAGGACGCAGGAGAACTGCCCCACCGGAGCGCCGGGGTCGGCCGCCGCCGTCGAGACGACGTAGGAGTCGGCGTGGGAGCCGTTCGTGACGAACGACTTCTCACCCGCGATGACGTACTCGTCGCCGTCGCGCCGCACCGCCGTCTGCGGGATCCAGAACTGGCTGCCGGACCCCGGCTCGGAGAGCGCGAGGGTCGTGAGGTGCTCCCCCGCCGCGATCGGCCGCAGGAAACGCTCGGCCTGTTCGGGTGTCGCCTTGGCCGCGACGACGGCGGACCCCACGGCGTGCATGCCGAACGTGATCGCCGTCGAGGCGCAGGCCTGCCCGAGCGTCTCGCACACCCCGGCCAGGGCACGGAGGCCGAGGCCGCACCCGCCGGACTCGGTGGGCACCGTCAGCCCGCCGAGGCCCCGCTTCTGCAGCTCGGTCAGGGCCTCGCGGGGCCAGTTCCCGGCATCGACGTGCTCGGCGAGGGGCGCAGCGACGTCGGCCGCGACCTGTCGGGCGAGCTCGACGGCCGCGGCGACGGAGGTCGGCGCCGGGGGCACCCGTCAACCGTAGTAGCCCGGGCCCCGGACGGCGCCCCGGGTCACCGGTGCCCCGTCCGCTCCGGTCGGCGCTCCACCCGCTCCCAGCCGGGCCGGGAGGCACGGGCACCCAGCCGGTCCGGGCGCGCTCGGTACACGACGTACGGCCGCCACAGGTAGCCCAGCGGCACGCTGAAGACGTGCACGAGCCGCGTGAAGGGCCACAGCGCGAAGAGGAAGAACGCGGCCAACGCGTGCAGCTGGAACCCGATCGGGGCGCCCACCATGAGCTCGGGCTGCAGGTCGAACCGGAAGATGCCCCGGAACCACACCGAGACACCGTCGCGGTAGTCGTAGTGCCCGCCGAGGTTGAGGATCGAGCCGGCCACGGTGTTCCACATGCCGAGGAAGATCACCACGGCGAGGACCAGGTACATGAACTTGTCCATGCGGGTGGTCGCGCTGAACACCGGGCCCACCGTGCGCCGGCGGTAGATGAGCAGCGCCATCCCGACGACCGTGCAGACGCCCGCGACGGCACCGATCGTGATGGCGAGGAAGTGGTAGATCTCGTCGGTCATGCCGACGGCCCGAGTCCACGCCTTCGGGATGCCCAGGCCCATGACGTGCCCGAGGAACACCGCGAGGATCCCGAAGTGGAACATCGGGCTGGCCCAGCGCAGCAGCCGGCTCTCGTACAGCTGGGAGGAGCGCGTGGTCCAGCCGAACTTGTCGTAGCGGTAGCGCCAGACGTGCCCCAGCACGAACACGGCGAGGCAGACGTAGGGGAAGACGACCCAGAGCAGGATGTCGGCGGTCGTGGTCATCGGCGGGCTCCCGTCAGGGGCATCTCGGGGGTGGTGGCGAAGGGCTCGAGGCCGACGTCCTCGTCGGGCGGCCCCTCCGCGGCGAGACGGGCCACCGCCTCGCGGTCCTCGCCGGCCAGGGGCGGCAGCGTGGCGCTCACCGAGGCCACGACGTCGGCCCACGGGGAACCGGCGTCGAGGAGGGCCAGGCGCAGCAGCTCCAGACCGGCGCGGTGCGCCAGGAGCAGCGCGATGCCGGTCGCACGCGCCTCGTCGTCGGGGGCGGTGGCCGCGAACTCCAGGACGACCGCGAGGTGGTCCGGGAGCTCGGCCTCGGCGACCTCGAACCCCGCTCGGCGGTAGGCCTGCTTGAACTCCACCAGGGCCACCCCGCGCTTGCGGGTGTCGCCGTAGGCGAAGTACGTGAGGAACAGGCTGCACCGGCGCTGCAGGTCGAACGTCGTGACGTAGTCCCGCTCGAGCCGGTCGACGGGCGTCGCTTCGAGGTGCTCGACCGCTCGGCGCAGGGGCGCGGCGAGCTCGGGGCGGACCTCCTCGAGCGCGGCGCGCACGGTCGGCAGCAGCGCGACGACGTCGGCGCTCGGGTAGTCGAGCAGGAGCGCCGCGACGCGGTGGACGACGGCGTGCTCACGGGTCGCGCACCGCCGGGCGACGGCCAGGCGCTCCACGCGGTTCACGCTGGCCCTCCGGCCGGCCCGCCGCCGGGTGCGTCGTCGTCGCGCGGCGGGAACATCCCGTCCGGTCGACCCTTGCCGTCCCAGTTGAGGAGGTTGACGCGCGCCTTCCGGGTGGAGGGGTCCGCCACCGTGTCCGACGTCTGCCGCTGCTGGAGCATGTGGAAGTTCTCCACGGCGATCGGGTCGGCGAACCCGGGCCCGGAGCCCTCGCCGAACGGGCCGGACCCGCCCATGCCGGGGCCACCCTCGTAGTCCAGGGAGCACTCGGTCGCGAGCTCCTCCAGGCTGTGCGCCTGCTCGGCATGCGCGCTGGGGATGACGTACCGCTCGTCGTACTTCGCGATCGCGAGCAGACGGTACATCTCCTGCATGCTCGACTCGTCCATGCCGACCGCCGCCGGGATGGAGGCGTCGGGCTCACGGCCGAGGTTGATGTCCCGCATGTACGAGCGCATGGCCGCCAGCCGCTGCAGGACCGCCGTGACGGGCGCGGTGTCACCGGCGGTGAACAGCTCCGCGAGGTACTCGACCGGGATCCGGAGGGTGTCGATGGCCGCGAAGAGGTTGCCGGCGGCCTCGGAGTCCTCGCCCGTCTCGGCGATCGCGTCGACGACCGGGGACAGCGGAGGGATGTACCAGACCATCGGCATGGTGCGGTACTCCGGGTGCAGCGGCAGCGCGACCTCGTAGTCGTGGATGAGCCGCCAGATCGGCGAGCGCTGCGCGGCCTCGACCCAGTCCCGGGGGATCCCTGCGCGCTCGGCCTCCCGGACGACGGCCGGGTCGTGCGGGTCGAGGAACACGCTGCGCTGCGCGGCCAGGAGCTTGTGCTCGTCCGGCTCGGCGGCGGCCTCGAGCACCCGGTCGGCGTCGTAGAGGACCAGGCCGATGTAGCGCAGCCGCCCGACGCACGTCTCCGAGCACACGGTCGGCAGGCCGACCTCGATCCGCGGGAAGCAGAACGTGCACTTCTCGGCCTTGCCCGTGCGGTGGTTGAAGTAGATCTTCTTGTACGGGCACCCGGTGACGCACTTGCGCCAGCCGCGGCACTTGTCCTGGTCGACGAGGACGATGCCGTCCTCGGCGCGCTTGTAGATCGCGCCCGAGGGGCACGACGCGGCGCACGACGGGTTGAGGCAGTGCTCGCAGATCCGCGGCAGGTAGAACATGAACGTCTGCTCGAACTCGAGCTTGATCTTGTCCGAGACCTGCTTGAGGACCGGGTCCTGCGCCGCGACGGCAGGCCCGCCGCCGAGGTTGTCGTCCCAGTTGGCCGACCAGCGGATCTTCATGTCCTCGCCGGTCAGGAGGGACTTGGGTCGCGCGACCGGCGTGTGCTCCTGCAGCGGCGCGTTGGTGAGGTTCTCGTAGTCGTACGTCCAGGGCTCGTAGTACTGGTCGATGGACGGCTGCTTGGGGCTGGCGAAGATCGTGAAGAGGTTCTTCAGGCGGCCGCCCGCCTTGAGCTGCAGCCGGCCCCGCTTGGTCAGGGTCCAGCCGCCCTGCCACGTCTCCTGATCCTCGTACGTGCGCGGGTAGCCCTGGCCGGGCCGGGTCTCGACGTTGTTGAACCAGACGTACTCGGTGCCGGCGCGGTTGGTCCACGCCTGCTTGCACGTCACCGAGCAGGTGTGGCACCCGATGCACTTGTCCAGGTTCATGACCATGGCCATCTGGGCCATCACCCTCATCGGGTCACCGTCCTCTCGTGGTGCGGGCGGGCCTGCGGCCTTCCCGCCCGGGCTCGGGGCAGGGCGGGCATCAGTACTGCACCTCCTGGCTGCGCCGACGGATCACGGTGACCTCGTCGCGCTGGTTCCCGGTCGGGCCGAGGTAGTTGAACGCGTAGGACAGCTGCGCGTACCCGCCGATGAGGTGGCTGGGCTTGACCAGGAGCCGCGTCAGCGAGTTGTGGATGCCGCCGCGCTTGCCCGTCGTCTCCGACAGCGGCACGTCGATGAGGCGGTCCTGCGCGTGGTGCATGTACACGGTGCCCTCGGGCATCCGGTGGGACACGATCGCGCGGGCGACGACGACGCCGTTGCGGTTGACCGCCTCGATCCAGTCGTTGTCCGCGACGCCGACCTTGGCCGCGTCCTTGTCGCTCATCCAGATCGTCGGCCCGCCGCGGGACAGCGACAGCATGAACAGGTTGTCCTGGTACTCGGAGTGGATCGACCACTTGTTGTGCGGGGTCAGGTAGCGGACCGTGATCCCGGAGGCACCCGCCGGCCCCGTGCCGTCGAGGGCGGGCTCGCCGAACAGCGCCCCCATGTCCAGGGGCGGACGGAACACCGGCAGGTTCTCGCCCAGCTCCGTCATCCAGTCGTGGTCGAGGAAGAAGTGCTGCCGGCCGCTGAGGGTGTGCCACGGCCGTAGCCGCTCGACGTTGATCGTGAACGGTGAGTACCGCCGGCCGCCGTGCTCCGAGCCGGACCACTCCGGCGAGGTGATGACCGGCACCGGGGCCGCCTGGGTGTCGGTGAAGGTGATCTGCTTGCCCTCGTGCTCGGCGGCCATGTCCGCCATGGGCTGCCCGGTCCGCTGCTCGAGCGTGTGGAAGCCCTGCACCGCGAGGCGGCCGTTGGTCGTGCCGGACAGGGCGAGGATCGCCTCGCAGGCGTGGACGTCCCGCGTGAGCGCGGGCCGCCCGTCCGCGACGCCCCCGGGCGTGTTGCGCACGACGCCGTTCTTGCGGGCGAGGTAGTCCACCTCCTTGTCGACCCGGTAGGTGATGCCCTTGGTCGTCGTGCCGAGCTTCTCCAGCAGGGGTCCGAGCGCACCGAGCTTCGCGGCCACCGCGCCGTAGTCGCGCTCGACGACGACGAGCTTGGGCATCGTCCGTCCGGGCACCGGCTCGCACTCCCCCGTCTTCCAGTCCCGGACCCGGCCGTGCGGGGTGGCGAGCTCGTCGGGGGTGTCGTGGAGCAGCGGGACCGCGACGACGTCCTTGCGCACCCCGAGGTGCTGCGCCCCGAGCTCGCTGAACCGGCGGGCCAGCGTGTGGAAGATGTCGAAGTCCGTGCGCGTCTGCCACGGCGGCGCGATCGCCGGGCTGAACGAGTTGACGAACGGGTGCATGTCCGTCGTGTTGAGGTCGTGCTTCTCGTACCAGGTGGCCGCCGGGAGGACGACGTCGGAGTAGACCGTCGTGCTCGTCATCCGGAAGTCCAGCGAGAGCAGCAGGTCGAGCTTCCCGGTGGGCGCCTCCTCCCGCCAGACGACGTCGCGGGGCCGGGCCGACGGCGGCGCCTCGGTGGCCCGCATGTTGGAGTCGGTCCCGAGCAGGTGGTGCAGGAAGTACTCGTTGCCCTTGCCGGAGCTGCCCAGGAGGTTGGCGCGCCAGACGGTCAGGACGCGGGGGAAGTTCTCCGGCGCGTCGGGGTCCTCCGCGGAGAAGCGCAGACCACCGGCCTTGAGCTGCGCCGGGACGTACTCGCCGACCGGGACACCCGCCCGCTCCGCGTCGTCGGCCAGGTCCAGGGGGTTGCGGTCGAACGTCGGGTAGGACGGCATCCAGCCGAGGCGGGCGGACATCGCGATGACGTCCGCCGTCGTCATCCCGGCCAGCTTGCTGCGGGCCGGGTCCGTGGTCGCCGAGGACAGCGCGTCCGCCCCGAAGGGGTCGTACCGGAACTGGTCGGTGTTGAGGTACCAGTACGCCGTCTGGATCATCGTGCGCGCCGGCCGGAGCCAGTCCAGGGCGAAGGCGTAGTGGCTGTGCCCCGTGACCGGCCGGCACTTCTCCTGGCCCACGTAGTGCGCCCAGCCCCCGCCGTTGACGCCCTGGCACCCGGTGAGCGTCGTCAGCGCCAGGAACGCGCGGTAGATCGTGTCGGAGTGGAACCAGTGGTTCGTGCCCGCGCCCATGAGGATCATCGAGCGCCCGCGGGAGTCCTCCGCGTTCTGCGCGAACTCCCGCCCGATGCGCTCCGCCTTCGCGGCCGGCACCCCGGTGAACCGCTCCTGCCAGGCCGGCGTGCACGGCTCGCTCGCGTCGTCGTAGCCGGTCGGCCAGCTACCGGGCAGCCCCGGCCGGGCGACGCCGTACTGCGCCAGGACGAGGTCGAAGACCGTCGTCACGAGGTGCCCGCCGACGCGACGGACCGGGACGCCGCGCGTCACGGTGCGGGCGTCGCCGTCGAGCGTGTCGAAGCGGGGAAGCCGGACCTCGACCGCGCCCTCGGCCGCGGCGTCGTCGGCCATCGTGAGCAGCGGGTCGACGTCGCCGAGGTCGAGGTTCCACCGGCCGGCGCCCGCCTCGCCGTAGTGGAAGCCGAGGGAACCGCCGGGCACCACCGGCTTGCCGGTCCCTCGGTCGACGAGGACGGTCTTGAAGGCGGCGTTCTCGCTGTCGGCCTCCGCGCCGGGCAGGTCCGCCGCGGTGAGGAACTTGCCGGGCACGACGGCGCCGTCGACCTCGTCCAGGCGGATGAGGAACGGCAGGTCCGTGTACTTCTTGACGTAGTCGGTGAAGTAGGGCACCTGCCGCTCGACGAAGAACTCCCGCAGGGTGACGTGCCCCATCGCCATGGCGAGCGCGCCGTCGGTCCCCGGGGCCGCCGCGAGCCACTCGTCGGCGAACTTGACGTTGTCCGCGTAGTCGGGCGCGACGACGACGACCTTCTGGCCGCGGTACCGGGCCTCGGTCATCCAGTGCGCGTCCGGCGTGCGGGTGACGGGGACGTTGGAGCCCCACATGATCAGGTAGCCCGCGTCCCACCAGTCCCCCGACTCCGGGACGTCCGTCTGGTCGCCGAACACCTGCGGCGAGGCGACCGGCAGGTCCGCGTACCAGTCGTAGAAGGACAGCATCGGGGCGCCGAGCAGGGCGTGGTAGCGGGCACCGACGCCGTGGGACACCATCGACATCGCGGGGATCGGGGAGAACCCCGCGACCCGGTCCGGCCCGTAGGTGCGGATCGTGTGGACCTTGGCCGCGGCGGCGATCTCGGTCGCCTCGTCCCAGGACGCGCGGACCAGACCGCCCTTGCCGCGGGCGGCCTTGTAGCGCCGGGCCTTCTCGGGGTCCTCGACGATGCTCGCCCACGCGGCCACCGGGTCCCCCGTGGCCGCCTTCGCCTCGCGGTACATCTGCAGCAGCAGGCCGCGGACGTACGGGTAGCGGATCCGCGTCGGCGAGTACGTGTACCAGCTGAACGCCGCGCCGCGCGGGCAGCCCCGGGGCTCGTACTCCGGCCGGTCCGGCCCGACGGACGGGTAGTCCGTCTGCTGCGCCTCCCAGGTGATGATCCCGTCCTTGACGTAGACCTTCCACGAGCAGGAGCCCGTGCAGTTCACGCCGTGCGTGGAACGCACGACCTTGTCGTGGCTCCAGCGGTCCCGGTAGAAGGTGTCCGCGTCGCGGCCGCCGATCTGGTGCAGGGTGCGCAGGTCGTGGGAGACCTCCCCCTTGCGCAGGTACCGGCCCAGGCGCAGGAGGGTGTCCGATGCCGGCCCGTCCAGCCCTGCGGTCCCCTCGGTCGGCGTGGCGGTCGGGTTCATCGGTGCTCCCTCGCGTGGTGGTGCGGCTTGCGGTCGTGCGGGTCCGGACCTGCGGTCCGGCGGTGCGTCTGGCTCAGCCGGGCCTCGGCGCCCCCGGGCGGGCGTAGTACACCCAGGCCAGGACGGTGCAGGCGGCGAAGTAGACCGCCGCACCGAGGAAGAAGGTCCGCGGCGGCATCGCGGCCAGCGCCATGCCGACGAGGAACGGGCCGAACGCGGCGATGGAGGCCGTCCACCCGATGACGCCGCCCGCCTGACGCTTGGGGAAGATCATCGGCATCTGCTTGAAGGTGCCCGCGTTGCCGACCCCGGCGAAGAAGAACATCGCGAGCATCCCGACGAGGAACCACGTGAACTGGCCGCGGTCGCTGGGGTCGAGGAAGAAGGCGGCGAACACGGTGCTCACCGTCATGCCGACGCCGGAGACGAAGGTCCAGACCGCGCCGCCGAACCGGTCGCAGAGCGGCCCCATCAGCGCCCGCACGAGCGAGCCCACCAACGGGCCGAGGAACGCGAACTTCAGGGGATCCGGCGCGTCGGCGAAGCTCCCGTACTCGCTGCGGATGATGAGGGCGAGCTGTGCGGCGAACCCGCTGAACGCGCCGAAGGTCATGACGTAGATCGCCGTCATGATCCAGGTGTGCTTGTCCCGGAAGATGTCGAGCTGCTCGCGGAAGTTCGCGGTGACCGGGACCCGGCGCAGGAAGAGCGCCGACAGGACCACGCCGAGCAGCACCCAGGGGATGAGGACGAGCGCCGCGTTGTGCAGCCACACCTGCCCGCCGTCGACCGTTTCCTGCGGGCCGAACAACGACGACGTGCCGAGCAGCGCGAAGCCGATGACCCACGGCGTGAGGAACTGGATGAGGCTCACGCCGAAGTTGCCCAGGCCCGCCTGCAGGCCCAGGGCCGTCCCGGCCAGACGCTTGGGGAAGAAGTAGCTCGTCGAGGGCATGAACCCGGAGAACGCACCGCCGCCGATGCCGACCGCCGCAGCGAGGACCAGGAGGACCCAGTAGGGCGTGGTCGGGTCCTGCAGGGCGAACATCCAGCCGACCATCGGGATGACCATGAGGGTCGCGGTGCCGCCGACGAGCGTCTTGGTGCCCAGCATCGTCGGCAGGAACATGTAGACGATCCGCAGCAGGCCGCCCGCCAGTCCCGGGATCGCGACGAGCCAGTAGAGCTGGGCGTCGGTGAGGCCGAAACCGATCGTGTTCAGCCGCGGTGCGATGGCGCTGACGAGGAACCACAGCGCGAAGCACAGGGTCAGGTTGAAGGTCGTGATCCACAGGGTGCGCCAGGCGAACCGGCTGTCCCAGCGCTCCGGGTGCTCCGGGTCCCACTGCGACAGGTCCGCCCGGGTCCGCTTCGTCTCGCGGGACGTCACCATGGCTCCTCCTCGGCGCCGGGGCGGCCGTTCCGCCCTGGCGTCGAGTGTGCGCGGGTCCCCCGCGCCGCTCCCACTGCCGACTGCCGTGTCAAAGCCTCTCCCCCCGAGGAGCCGAAGATCGTCTGTGATCCGCGTCACGACGCTATCGCGAGACGCGGCGGCCGCAAGCCCGACGCACGGGCCCCCGGGCGTGTCGGTCACCACACCTCTGACGCCACGCCGGTCAGGTGCAGCACGCAGTGGCCCGGACCCACGAACGGCTCCAGACGCTCGGCCCGCACCGGCCCTTCCTCGCAGGCCAGCACGCCGCGGGCGACGCCGAGGTGGACGCTGCACACCATCTCGGTGTGCTCGCGGGCGAGGTCCAGGAACGGGCAGTCCCACAGGTGCACGCGCTGCCCGTCCGGCTCGACCTCGGGCGCGAGGCCGAGGTCCTCCAGGTGGGTCTCCAGCAGCGCGAGCTGCCGGCGCGCGGCGCGGGCAGCCCCGGCGCCGTCGCCAGGGTGGGTCGCATCCTGGTCGGGGGCGTCCGGCCGGGTGTCGCCGGCCTCGCCCTCCCGGCGCCCGGTCACCGACGGCGCCACGTGCCGGCGTGCCCAGGCCGCGCCCACCTGCTCGGCCTCGTCCGCGTAGCCGGCGAGGACCGCCTCGAGGAGGCGGTCGCGGAACCGGATGTCCAGCGTCGCGGCCGCCGGCCGGTCGACGGCGAGCCACAGCACCCGGGGTCGCCCGCGGGTCCCCCGGTGCTCGACCGTCCGGTCGACGAATCCCGCGGCCCGGAGCCGGTCGAGGTGCTCCCGGGCGGTGTTGACGTGCACGCCCGCCGCCGCCGCCAGGTCGTCCACGCCCAGCGGGCCGCCTGCGCGCTGGAGCTCGTGGAGGATCGCAACCCTGCTGGGCGAGGCCAGGGCCCGGGCGGCCGACGTCGTGCGCTGCATGTGAGGATTTTTGACGGTCCGCGCCGGGACATCCCGGGACCTAGGACCCGAGGCGCCTGCAGCGCACCGGGGGGGTGGTCGCTCTGGGTACGGTGACCGCGTGGACCACGGGCACCGGCACGCGCACGAGCAGCCGCACGAAGAGCGACCGGCCGGCCGACCCGAGCCCGCCGGCGGTGGTGGTGGGGTACGCGTCGCCGTCGTCGTGGCCTCGGACCGCTGCGCGCGGGGCGAGGCGCAGGACCGCTCCGGCGCCCGCGCGGCGGAGATCCTGCGCGCCGCCGGGCACGCCGTCGCACCGGTCGTGGTGGTGCCCGACGGCGCGGCGAGCGTCGGCGCCGCCGTCGCGGCGGCCGCCCGCACCGCGGACGTCGTGCTCACCAGCGGCGGCACCGGCGTCGGACCGCGCGACGAGACACCGGAGGCGACCCGGCCCCTCCTCGCGCGCGAGCTGCCCGGCATCGCGGAGGCGCTGCGCCGGCACGGCGAGCAGCACGTGGTGACCGCGGTCCTCTCGCGTGGCCTCGCCGGCGTGACGGCCGACGGCGTGCTCGTGGTCAACCTGCCCGGCAGCACCCGCGGCGTCGAGCAGGGTCTGGAGGTGCTCCTGCCCCTCCTCCCCCACGTGGTCGCGCAGGTGCGCGGCGGCGACCACTGACAGGTACGCGGGCGGGTACGGGAGCAGGTCCGGCGGCCGACGGCCGGGACGGCGGCTGCGGACGCACCGACGGGCCGCGTGCCGTCAGCCGCCCGCGAAGGGCGGCAGCACGTCCACGGTGACGCCGGCCGTCAGGGGCGTGTCGGGAGCGTCGGCGCGGACGCCGCCCACGAGGAACGAGCACCGTCCCAGGACGCGCTCGAGCCCCGCGCCGTGCCGGCCCACGAGGTCGGCCTGCAGCGCGCCGAGCGTCTGGGCCGCGGCCTCCTCCGTGTCGCGGCCCGCCGCCTCGGCGGCGGCGGCGAAGTAGCGCACGGTGATCACGGCCGCACCTCGTTCCCCTCGCCCCACGCGGCGACGAGCGCCGTCACCTGCTGCGTGACGCTCTCGAACGCGGCGCGGTCGGCGCCGCGGCCGGCGACGGCGTACCCGGCCAGGAAGGCGGTGATGGGCACCGCGGGCCGGGCCACGCCCTGCGCCGTGTCCCGCGCGAGGTCCAGCAGGGCGACGACGTCCACGGCGTCGGGGTCCACGTCGAGCGCCTCGACGAGGTGGACGACCCAGCGGTGCAGCTCGTCACCGCCCACGGGGCCGGCAGCGGGGTCCGGTCGGGGTGTGCGTGCCGCGTCGGCGGCACCGGTCTCGTCGGTCACGGGAGTCCTCCGGCGGAGCGTCCTGGCGAGGTCGGCGACAGCCTGCCACGTGTCGACGTCGGCCGCCTCGTCCCCGGGGGTCGGCACGGGCTCCGCGGTGAGTCCCGCGACGAGCCGGCGCACCGAGCAGTTCCGCACCCCGCCGTCGGCGTGGCGCCGGGCGAGCGCGGCGAGGAGCGCGTCCCGGCGGTAGAGGGCCAGCAGCGGCTGGCCCCGCCCCTCGGCGTCGACGGCCCAGACGACGTCCGCGTCGGGCGCGCGGACGGCCGCCGCCTGCAGCGCCGGGACGAGTTCCGCGGCCCGGGGGACGTCGCACGCGAGCACGAGCACGTGGCCGGCGGGAGCGTCGGGCAGGTCCGCGGCGTCCGGGTCTCCGGCACCCCCTGCGTACTCGGCGCCGGGGTCGTCGCCCAGCGCACGGAGCCCCGCGTCGAGGCCCGCGACGGGGCCGCCGTCGGGCGGATCCTCGAGCACGGTCCGCACGCCGGGCCGGGCGAGGTCCGCCGGGCCGACGACGACGACCCGCCGCGCCGACCCGGTCGCGTCGAGCACGCGGTCCAGCAGCGGGCGCCCGTCGACCCGCACCTCGGGCTTGCTGACCCCGCCCAGACGCCGTCCCCGCCCGCCCGCGAGCACGACGGCGTCGTGGGCCGGCACCGTCGCGCGGGGGCCCGGTCCCGTCACGGCGCGCGGGGCGTCGTCGTCCTCGGCGCGCCAGTCCCCGGACCGGCCGCCGGTCTTCGCGACCACGCGGACCGCCTCGATGCGGGCGGTCCGGTCGAGCCCCTTGATCATGTCCACGACGGCGAGGGACGCGACGGCGACGGCGGTGAGGGCCTCCATCTCCACGCCGGTGCGGTCCGCGGTGCGGACCGTCGCCGCGATCTCGACCCCGGCGTCGGTGACGTCGAGGTCGAGGACGACACCGTGCACGCCGATGACGTGCGCCAGGGGCAGCAGCTCCGGCGTCCGCTTGGCCGCGGCGATGCCGGCGACCCGGGCCACGGCCAGGACGTCACCCTTGGGCACCGTGCCCGTGCGGAGCGCCGCCACCACCTCCGGGGCGCACCGCACGCTCCCCCGCGCCGTGGCGCTGCGCACCGTGGGCTGCTTGGCCGTCACGTCGACCATCCGCGCGTGCCCCGCGGCGTCCAGGTGGGTGAAGGGCTGGTCCTCGGGCGGCGTCATGGGCTCCTCGTCGTTCAGCAGCAGGTCTCGCGGCTGACCAGGACGCGCCAGACGTCCGGTCCCTGCGCAAGGTACTGCCATCCGAGGTGACCGAGGTCCTGCTCCTCGAGCTGACGGCGCAGGCCCAGCGGGTCGTGGTCGTTCGCGATGACGAGGCCCTCGCCGGGCAGCAGCCCGCCGACGGCGGCGAAGACCTGGGCGTGCCGCTCGGGCCGCGGGAGGGGGCGCAGGTCGAGGTCGCCGGGCTCGACGTCGGTGGGGACGGGCGCCGCCGGCTCGGTCACCCCGCGAGCGGCGGGCGCCGTCGTCTCGCCCGCGCGGGGAGCCGCCACGATCTGCAGCCCTTCCTGACGAGCGCCCGCGGGCGCCTCGCCGCCCCCGCAGCCGCAGCCGCCGCACCCGCACCCTCCCGTCGCCTCCGGCGCCGGGGCGCCGAGCTGGTCCTGCTGCGTGGTGTCCGTCATGACAGCTCCTCGTCTTGCGGCGTCGTCGCCCGCGGGTCTGTCGCGGCAGGGCGCCGGGCCGTCGTCGGCCGGTTGCTTTCTACTCCTCTTCCGAGGGAAAATCCACCGTGCCGATCCCCCGTTCCGCCCCCGTCCACCGGATGCCGCCGGGCGCGCGGCGGGCCGCGCTCCTGACGGCTCTCGAGAACGCCCCGGGCCCGACGACGGCGGCCGAGCTGGCCGAGGCGACAGGTCTGCACGCCAACACGGTCCGCGCGCACCTCGACGTGCTCGTGCGGGAGGGCCGGGCGACCCGTCGAACGGAGCAGCGCGTCACGCGGGGCCGCCCGCGCGAGCTCTACGAAGCCACCGGCGCACCGGACCCGGCGCAGGCCTACGCCTCCCTCGCCCTGCTCCTGGCCGACCAGCTCGCCGCGACCGCGCCCGACCCCTGCGCGGAGGGCGAGCGGATGGGCCGGCGCTGGGCCACGCACGACGACGCCGCGGGGGCCCCGGAGCCCGGGCCCACCGCGCCCGGGACCTCGCCGACCCCCGGACCCGGCCACACCCGCGACGTCGCCCGCGACCTCACCGAGGTGCTGCGCGTCCTACGCCGCGCCGGCTTCGCGCCCGAGCTCGCCGACGACGGCTCGGAGGTGCGCCTGCACGCCTGCCCGATCCGGGAGGTCGCCGCGGCTCAGCCGGGCGTCGTCTGCCAGGCGCATCTCGGCCTCATCCGGGCGACCCTCGAGCGCTCCGGGTCCTCGGTCGCGGCGCGGGCGATCCATCCCTTCGTCGCACCGGGCCTCTGCGTGGCCACCTTCGAGGGACCGGGCGTCCCCGCGTCCCCGTCGGGCGCGCCTCAGTAGCGCGCCTGCGTCGGGTCGACCTCGTCCACCCAGGCGAGCACGCCGCCGACGAGGTGCGCCACGTCCGTCCAGCCGGCGTCCAGGAGGGCGAAGGCGGCCTGCTCGGACCGGACGCCGCTGCGGCAGTGCAGGACGACCGGCACGTCGCGGCGCACCTGCGCCAGGGCGCTGCGGTCGAGCAACCCGGCCAGCGGGACGGGATCCGCGCCGGGGATCGCGACGATCTGCCGCTCCGCCGGTTCCCGCACGTCGACGAGCTGGAAGTCCGGCCCGCCGTCGTCCCGCGCGGCGAGGAGCCCGGCAAGCTCGGTGGCGCCGACGAGACCCACGGCCCGGGCTGGGGTCGGGGTGGTCCGGTTGTGCCCGGCGACCCCGTCGTCGTCGCCGGTGCCATCCGGCCGGTCGGACAGGTCGGAGGGCTCGGAGGGCTCCGGGGCCGGAGCCGCGCCCGCGCGCAGCGGCACCTCCGTGCACCGCGCCGCCAGGGCGTCCAGCACGAGGACCCGCCCCAGGAGCGGACGGCCGACGCCGGTCAGCAGCTTCACGGCCTCGGTGGCCATGACGGACCCCACCTGCCCGCACATCGCGCCGAGGACACCGCCCTCGGCGCAGGAGGGCACGCTGCCCGGCGGCGGCGGGGCCGGGAACAGGTCGCGCAGCTGCACCGGGTCGACGCCGCTTCCGGCCGGCGGACGACCCCAGAACACGGCGACCTGCGCGTCGAACCGGAACACCGAGCCCCAGACCTCCGGCAGGCCGAGGCGGACGCAGGCGTCGTTGACGAGGTAGCGGGTCGGGAAGTTGTCGGTGCCGTCCACGACCAGGTCGTAGTCGCCCAGCAGGTCCACGGTGCCCGTGTCGAGGCGGAGCGGGTGCGTGACGACCTCGACCTCCGGGTCGATCGCGCGCACCGCATCGGCGGCGGAGTCGACCTTGCGCCGCCCGACGTCGTCGACGCCGTGGAGCACCTGGCGCTGGAGGTTGGAGGCCTCGACGACGTCGTCGTCGACGATCCCGAGGCGCCCGACCCCGGCGGCGGCGAGGTAGAGCAGGACGGGGGCGCCGAGGCCGCCGGCGCCGACGACGCACACCCGGGCGTTGCGCAGCCGGCGCTGGGCCGTCTCGCCGAGC
>NZ_CAMPHH010000037.1 GCF_946885855.1 uncultured Actinotalea sp.
AGAAGGACCTGGCAACCATGAGGACACCTCCGGCGACCCGGTGCACACCGACGCACCGGCGACGGCGAGCGAGGACGACCCGCCCACCGACGAGGCCCGAAGCCCCACCGACGACGTCCTCGCCACCACCGACCACGGACCCGCCACAGCCGACGACGGTCCCGCGACACCCGACGACGGCCCCACCGTCACCGACGGCCCCGGATCGGGGCGACGACGCGGCACGGACCGACGCCTCTGGCCGCCCTCTTGCGACGACGACCCGCCGTTCTAGGGCCTGGCCGCCGGAGATCTGGAGCGACCGTCAACGCCTCCGCACCGCCTCCCGCCGCGCCCGCAGCGCGACGGTCGCCACGACCACGACGCCCGCCGCGACGCCGGCCGCGACCGCGGTCACCGTGGACCGGGGCTCGTCGGTCGCACGCGCGACGGCGATCCACGCGAGACCCCACGCCAGCGCGGCGCCGATGGCGAGCCGACCCTGGCTGTGCACGGCCAGGGCGACACCGACCAGGGCGGCCACCGCGACGACGATCACGGCCCACGCCTCGCCACCGAGGCCGAGCTCCGTCCACCCCGCGGACGTCAGGACGGCGGCCGTGTTCGCGACCGTGGCGACGCTGACCCAGCCGAGGTAGAGGCCGAGCGTGCCGTCGAGGACCACGGTCTCGACGAGCCCGCGCGGCCGGGACCTCACCAGGCGGACGTGGATGACGGCGAGGACGACCAGCAGCGCGACGATCACCGGCACGCTCAGCCCCAGCAGGCCCACCTGGACCACGCCGATCCAGAGCGCGTTGAGCAGCATCGACGCGAGCACGAGCCATCCGACCCTCCGCTGTCGCGTGTCGGCGCGCCGTCCCGGCAGCGCCTGCCAGATCGCGTAGGCCAGCAGACCCGTGTAGATGACCGACCAGATCGAGAACGCGGACTCCCCCGGTGCCACGAGGGTCGCGTCCGCGGCGAGCGCCCCGTCGCCGACCTCCGTCTGGTCCTCGCCACCGGTCGCACCGGAGCCGATGAACGCAGCGACGATCGCGATGAGGGAACCGACCAGGACGACGATCTGACGCACCAGGTCGCTGCCCCGTGCCGGACCGTCCGCCGTGTCGCGGTGACCCGCAGGAGCGGCGACCGCGCGGTCGTCGGCCAGGCGGCCGTCGGCGGCCCGGTCGTCGCCGATCCAACCACCGCCGGAACGGTCGTCGAGAGGGCGGGTGTCACGGGCGGCTCGATGATCGGTCACAGGACCATCATCACCACGCCGCCGTCGTCCCCGCACTCCGAGGCGCTCACGAGCCGCACCGGTCCGAAGAACCTGGCGATCTCACCCCACACCCCAGCGAAGTGAGCGCACATCAACGTCCGCACAACGGATTCCGTCGTCCTGAGCCGCACCGGTCGCGCACTGGCGGTTTCCGGCCTATCGTCGGGATCACTCTCCCTGCCACCGCGAGAGCAGTGGCCGACCTCCGTGGTCGAGGCGAGTCCGTGACGCCCTGTGCAGGCGAGACGGCCGCCACCGCCCCCGTTCGCGCAGCTGCGAACGGGGGCGAAACCATGTCCGGGCCCCCGCGCTGCGACTCGTCACCGATCTGCCGCTCGACAGCGCGCCTCCGAGGAATCCGCAGCCGGCGCACCTCCACCCCCATGATCGAATCGGTTCGGAGGGCCGATGCCGCGCCTCCGACGACGGATTCCGCACCCGGCTCCGCCCGCCTCCTCGCTGGGCCCGTGAGCGCACCTGGCGACACGTCGCCGCCCTCCGTTCCCGAGCCCGCAGTCCCCCGGCGGCATGTCGCCGCTGCCGGTTCCCGAGCCCGCAGGTGCCCTCACGGCATGTCGCCGCCACCGTCGCGAGCGCCGGGCCCTTCGATGCGCCACACTTCCTCCGACCGCCCGGCGAGCGCCGGGCGGGGGTGCCGTGCCACCCCGCGGCCCAGCCACCGGAGGCACCGTGACGCCGCCCCCCGCGCACCACGACGACGTCCCCGTCGGGCCCGACGGACGCCGCGAGACAGCCACCGAGCGCCTCGACCGCAACTGGAACGAGATCCTCCAGGAGCTCCGCGTCACGCAGACCGGCATCCAGATCCTCACCGGCTTCCTGCTGACCGTCCCCTTCTCGGCCCGCTTCGAGGAGCTCGAGGCGAACCACCGCACCATCTACCTGGCGCTCGTCGTCCTGGCGGCGACGACGACGGCGCTCCTCGTCGCCCCGGTCAGCCTGCACCGCCAGCTCTTCCGCAAGCACGCCAAGTCCGCGCTGGTGACCGCCGCCGACCGGCTCATGCGCGTCGGGCTCGTGTTCCTCGCGCTCACGGTGAGCGGTGTGGTGCTGCTCGTCTTCGACGTCGTCGTCGACCTGCCGTTCGCGATGGCCGCCGCGAGCGCGATCCTCGCCCTGCTCGTCGTCGCGTGGTTCGTCCTGCCGATCGTCATGGGCCGTCGCCCGCGCGAGGACGCCCCCGTCGGCTGACGCGCACGCCGGTCGAAGGTCCGCGCCAGGGCAGGTGTTCCGGACACGGCTGGTGCTCCGCGCCAAGGCAGGTGCTCCGGGCAGGGCAAGGTGCTCCAGGCGGGGCAGGGGCTCCGACGGGGCAGGTGCTCCGGGCAGGGCCGACGTGGTCGGGCCCGGGTCCACACCGTCGTGGACCCGGGCCCGCGTCCTGCACCGACCGGCTCACGGCCCCCGGCGACCGGCCGCCCTCACGACCGGTCCGCCGCGACCTCAGGCGCCGGCGGCCTCCAGCCGCCCTCGCAGCGCCGCGAGCTCCTCGCGCACCTCCGCGGGCACCTTGTCACCGAACTCCTGGAGGTACTCCTCGGTGAGCCGGCACTCCTCCAGCCACGCCTCGGGGTCGACCCGGAACAGCTCCTCCAGCTCCTCGACCGGCAGGTCCAGGCCCTCCAGCACCATCGCCCCGGGCGCGGGGGCGAGCCCCAACGGCGACTCGACCGCCTCCGAGGTGCCCTCGACCCGGCGCAGGACCCACTCGAGCACCCGCGAGTTCTCGCCGAACCCGGGCCACAGGAAGCGGCCGTCCTCGCCCTTGCGGAACCAGTTGACCTGAAACAGGCGCGGCGCGTTCTCCCCGAGCCGCTCCCCCATCCGCAGCCAGTGCGACCAGTAGTCGGCCATGTTGTAGCCGCAGAAGGGCAGCATCGCGAACGGGTCGCGCCGCAGCGTGCCGACGGTGCCCTCGGCCGCCGCCGTCTGCTCGGAGGCGATCGTGGCGCCGAGGAAGACGCCGTGCGACCAGTTACGGGACTCCACGACGAGCGGGACGTTCGACGCCCGACGCCCACCGAACAGGATCGCGTCGATCGGCACGCCCGCCGGGTCCTCCCAGCTGTCGCTGATGCTCGGGCAGTGGTCCGCCCGGACCGTGAAGCGCGAGTTCGGGTGCGCCGCGGGCCGGCCGCTGTCGGGCGTCCAGTCCTGCCCCTGCCAGTCGACGAGGTGCGCGGGCGCGTCCTTCGTCAGGCCCTCCCACCACACGTCACCGTCGTCGGTCAGCGCGACGTTGGTGAACACGGTGTCGGACCGCGTCATCTCCACGGCCGTCGGGTTCGAGGTCTCGCCCGTGCCCGGCGCGACGCCGAAGAACCCGGCCTCGGGGTTGATGGCGCGCAGGCGGCCGTCCGGGCCCGGCCGCATCCACGCGATGTCGTCACCGATCGTCTCCGCGGTCCAGCCGGGCACGGTCGGGCGGATCATCGCGAGGTTCGTCTTGCCGCACGCCGACGGGAAGGCGGCCGCGAGGTGGAACTGCCGGCCCTCCGGGGAGGTCAGGCGCAGGACGAGCATGTGCTCGGCGAGCCAGCCGTCGTCGCGCGCCATGACCGAGGCGATCCGCAGCGCGAAGCACTTCTTGCCCAGGAGCGCGTTGCCGCCGTAGCCGGAGCCGTAGGACCAGATCTCCCGGGTCTCGGGGAAGTGCACGATGTACTTCGTGTCGTTGCACGGCCACGCCACGTCCTCGCGGCGGTTGCCCGCGGCATCGACGAGCGGCATCCCGACGCTGTGCAGCGCGGGAACGAAGTCCCCGTCGTCGCCGAGCTGGTCGAGCACGGCGGTGCCGACCCGCGTCATCAGGTGCATGCTCACGACGACGTACGGCGAGTCCGTGATCTCCACGCCGTACTCGGCCAGGGGTGAGCCGACCGGGCCCATCGCGAACGGGATGACGTACATGGTGCGCCCGCGCATCGACCCGGCGAAGAGCCCGGTGAGCTCGGCGCGCATCGCCCCCGGCGCACGCCAGTTGTTCGTGGGGCCGGCGTCCTCGGGGCGCTTCGAGCAGATGAACGTCCGGCTCTCGACGCGCGCGACGTCGTCGGGCGCGGACCGGGCGAGGAACGAGCGGGGGCGCTTCTCCGGGTTGAGCGGGATGAACGTGCCGTCCGCCACGAGCTGCGCGGTGAACCGGTCGTACTCCTCCGGGGAGCCGTCGCACCAGACGATCCGGTCCGGGCGGGTCAGCTCCGCGATGGACGCGACCCACGACCGCAGACGGCGGTGCCGCGTCGGGGCGGGTGCCGAGCGCTGGGCGATGCCGCCCTCAGGCGCCGCGGCGGACGACGGCGCGTCGGTGCCGGCAGCAGCAGGGCGAGCAGCGTTCTGGACGTCAGGGCGGTCCTCGAGCGTGGTCATGGCGTCCCTTCCCGGGTGTGGATGCGCCGATCCGGCGCCTGTGTCCACTCTCATGCAGGAAGTGGACGGCTTCCAACCGGTGTCGCTAGTAAGAATCCACCTTCTTTCGCTACCGTCACGTTCATGGCCGACCAGCACCCCGAGGAGCCCCCGGCGCGCCCCCGCGCGCCGAAGGCACCACCGTCCTCGACCACGCAGTCCCGTCCCCGGCGCGCCGAGCCGGTCATCTCGCTCGCCGAGGACAACGACCGCCCGGCACCCTCTCCCGCGACTGGGCTGCTCACCCTCGGCCGGCGCATCCGGCACCTACGGACCGCTCGGGGCATGACGCTGGACCAGCTCGGCGCCGCCGTCGGCACGACGGCGAGCCAGCTGTCCCTGGTCGAGAACGGTCGTCGCGAGCCGCGGATCACCCTCGTACAGGCCCTCGCGGACGCGCTCGGCACCACCCCGACCGACCTGCTCGCCGCCGAGCCGCCCAGCCGCCGCGCAGCCCTGGAGATCGAGCTGGAGCGTGCGCAGGCCACCTCCCTCTACCAGGGGCTCAGGCTGCCGACGGTGCGCCCGGGCAAGTCCCTGCCCACCGACGCGCTCGAGGCGCTCGTCGGCCTGCACACGGAGCTCGCCCGGCGCGTGGATGCCGCGATCGCGACGCCGGAGGAGGCCCGCCGCGCGATCACGGCGCTGCGCCTGTGGATGCGCGAGCGGGACAACTACCTGCCCGAGATCGAGGAGGCCGCGGCCGACACGCTGCGCCACGGCGGCTACACCTCGGGTGCCCTGACGCACCGGGCGGTCGCGCGCATGGCCGCGCACCTCGGCCTCACCCTCATCCACGTCGACGACCTGCCGCACTCCACGCGCACCGTCACCGACCTCGCCAACGGCCGGATCTACCTGCCGCCGGCGTCGATCCCCGGCGGGCACGGCCTGCGCTCCCTGGCCCTGCAGGCGATCGCCCACCGCGTCCTGGGGCACGAGCAGCCCCGCAGCTACGCGGACTTCCTGCGCCAACGCGTGGAGATCAACTACTTCGCGGCCGCCTGCTTGCTGCCCCGCGACGCCGCCGTGTCGTTCCTCGGCGAGGCCAAGCGGAGCAAGGACCTCGCCGTCGAGGACTTCCGTGACGCGTTCGGGGTCACCCACGAGACCGCGGCCCAGCGCATGACCAACCTCATGACGTCGCACCTGGACGTCCGGCTGCACTTCCTGCGCGTCGGCGACGACGGCGCGCTGTACAAGGGCTACGAGAACGACGGCGTCCGCTTCCCGACCGATCCGACCGGCACCATCGAGGGACAGCTCGTCTGCCGGCACTGGGCCGCCCGCGCCGCGTTCGAGCGCCGCGACCGCACCACCGAGTACTACCAGTACACGGACACGCCCGAGGGCACGTACTGGTGCACGACCCAGACCGGCTCGACCGAGCGCGGGCAGTTCTCGATCACCGTCGGCGTGCCCTTCGGCTCGGCGAAGTGGTTCCGCGGTCGCGACACCACCACGCGACGCCGGTCGACCTGCCCGGACCCGACGTGCTGCCGCCGGCCCGAGCCGTCGCTGGCGGACCGCTGGTCGGCGCACGCGTGGCCGAGCGCCGCACTGCACGCGCAGATCCTCGCCCCCCTGCCGTCCGGGACCTTCCCCGGGGTGGACGACTCCGAGGTCTACGCCTTCCTCGAGCGGCACGCCGGGACCGGGCCGGGCCCGGGCGCACCCACGTCCTGAGGTCGTCCGCACGCAGGGCCACTGCGGACCCGAAGGTGCCTGAGGCGCACGCCCGGCCTGCTCAGAGGCGCGCGTCGACCGTCCCGCGGTCCACCGACACGGTCGTCTCCAGCAGCGGCGCCGGGCGGCCGAGCAGGTAGCCCTGCACGTGCCGGCAGCCGGCCTCGCGGAGCAGCTCGAGCTGGTCGGCCCGCTCCACGCCCTCGGCGACGACGTCCACCGACAGCTCGGCCGCGAGCGCGACGACCCCGCGCACGACGGCGAGCGACGCGGCGTCGTCGGGCAGGCGGCGGACGAAGCTGCGGTCGATCTTGACGCTGTCCACGGGGAGCGCCTGCAGCCAGGCCAGGGTCGAGAACCCGGTGCCGAAGTCGTCCAGGGCGATCCGCAGCCCCATCCGCCGCAGCTCCGCGAGGTGCTCGACGATCCGCGGGACGTCGGCGAGCGTCCGACTCTCCACGACCTCCAGGTGCAGGCGCTCCGCGGCGACGTCGTGCCGGGTCAGGGCCGCGCGGACGGTCCCGGCGAGCCGCTCGTCGATGAGCGTCGCCCCCGCGAGGTTGACCGCGACGTGCAGCGGCGGGGCGTCGTCGGCGGGGGCGGGCCAGCCGGCCAGTGCGGCACAGGCGGCGTCGATCGCCCACAGGTCCAGGTCGGCGACCAGCCCGGACTCCTCGGCGAGCGGCAGGAACGCCCCCGGCGCGAGCAGCCCGAGCCGCGGGTGCGCCCAACGCAGCAGCGCCTCGGCCCCGACCACGACCGTCTCTCCCCCGCTGACCTGGACGATCGGCTGGAAGTACAGCCGCAGCTGGCCGTTCTCGACGGCGTGCCCCAGCTCGGCCTCCAGCGACGGGACCACGAGCCGTCCCGGGATCCGCCCCGCGACCGCGACCTGGTTGCGTCCCCGCTGCTTCGCCTCGTACATGGCCGCGTCGGCCGCCGCCAGGAGCCGGTCGCCCCGGCCGTCCGTGCCCTCGTGCAGGGCCACGCCGACGCTCACGGTCACGCGCTGCTCGCGCCCCTCCACCCGGAACGGCTGGTCCAGGGCCTCCACGACGCGGCCCGCGACCGCCAGGGCCGTCGCCTCGTCCACGTCGGCGAGCACGACGGCGAACTCGTCCCCACTGAGCCGGCCGACGACGTCGCCCGGCCGGAAGACGCCCCGCAACCGGGCCGCGACCTGGCGCAGGAGCTCGTCGCCCGCGGCGTGCCCGTGGTCGTCGTTGACGGCCTTGAAGCGGTCGAGGTCGCAGAACAGCACCGCGGTGCCCTCGGCCGGGCGCGCCTCCCGCAACGTCCCGTCGAGGTGGCGCGTGAAGAGCACCCGGTTGGGCAGGCCGGTGAGGGCGTCGTGGTGCGCCTGGTGCCGCACCGTCCCCAGGAGGCGCGCCTTGGACAGCGCCGTGGCGGCCTGCGCGGCGACGGACGTCGCCCGCACGGTCACCTCCGCGTCGAGGTCGCCCCGCGTGACGGGCTCGGACCAGGACGCGGTGACGAGCCCGAGCATCGTCTCGCCGGCGACGATCGGGGCGACGAGCGTCACCGAGGCGCCGATGGAGCGCAGCACGTCGGCGATGAGCGGGGTGGCCGTCTCGGGGTCGACGACGAGCACCTCCCGACGGGTCAGCAGGCGGCTCAGCTCCGGGCTCGCGTCCTCCGGCATGACGGTGCCCAGCAGCGCCGCGCGGCGGTCCGGCGCCTGCCCCGCTGCAGCGACCACCCGCAGCCGACCGGCTTCCCACAGCATCACCGACGCCGATCGGCAGCCGACGACGACCGGCAGCGCCTCCGCGAGCACCTCGGCGACGGCGTGCTCGTCCTCGGCGGAGGCGAGGTCCTGGGCCAGCCGCAGGAGCGCGGTCGCGCGCTCGGACTCCGTGCGGGTCGTCTCCAGCGCGGTGAGCAGATCCAGTGCCGCCGCCGCGTGGCGGCTGTAGGCCTCCAGCAGCGCCCGCTCCTCCGGCATCGGGGCGTGCTCGGGTCCGTACACGACGGCGAGCAGCCCGTGGTGGCGGCGCTGCGACGCGACGTCGACGACCGCGACGGAGGGGTCCCGCACCGAGCCCTCGAGCAGGCGGCGGGCGAGCTCCGCCTCCCGGTGCGCGGAGAGTCCGCGCGAGCGCACGGTCGGTGGCCGGCCGTCCTCGCCGCCGACGACGAGCAGGTAGGCCGGGGCGAGCACGGCGCCGGCGGCCCGCTCGACGATCCGGTCCAGGGCCTCGCCCACGTCGGTGCTGCCGACGAGGTCCGAGGCTGCGAGCTGCAGCTCCTCCATCTGCCCGCGCAGAGCACGGAGCTCGACGTCCCGCTCGGTCACCGGGACCCGGCCGGCGAGCCGTCCGCGCCGGCCCGTCCAGGTGACGCGGTAGCGGCACGACGGGAACCCGTCGGACTGGCACTGCGCGTGCTCCACGCGGCCCGGGGGTAGGCCGAACATTGTCGGGATCGCCTCGAACAGGCCCTGGGCGTACTCGCAGTCCAGCCGCGAGTGCTCGAACCCCTCGTGCAGGCGGTAGTCGAGCTCCGCCGAGGTCCGGGTCGTACCCAGGACCTGCATGGTGGACGTGGTGGTGAACTTCGCGACCGCGCGGTGCAGGACACGGAACACCGCGCGCGGGGAGCCGAGGCCACGCAGCACGAGGACGAGCGCGTGGTGGGCCCCGTGGTGCACCGCGGCGGCGCCGACCTGGCGCATCGTGGTCGGGTCATCGAGCACCTCGGTCGCCGCGCGGAACAGGCGGATGCGCAGGTCGTAGCCGATCCAGCTCGACGGGTCGCGGAGCTGCTTCGCCGTCAGCGTGGTGCCGGCGCGCCGGAGCACCTCCTCGACGGCCGCCCGCCCGCCCTGCTCCTCGACGTGCCCGAGCAGGAGGAGGGTCGTCGCCCCCGACGTCTCCCGCGCCTCGTCCGCCATGACGTCCTCTCGTGCGTGCCCCGCCGACGACCGACCCCTTCGCCGTCCTATCGGCCGTCCGGGCCGCCGCCATGAGCGGTCGCGGGCAGCGACGACGGGTGAAGCACCGGCCACCGCACCGGGGCGCAGCGGTCAGGACGACTCGCGAGGGCTCGCGGCGGCTCGCGAGAGATCCCCCGACCGCGTGAGCCTTCGGTCCCAGGCGACGCGCGACGACGTCGTCGTACTGTTCGCTCGCCCGGGTCCGCGACGCCCGGCGGACGGGGGACGTGCGATGGTCAGGGCCGGGAGCACAAGGACGGGTCCGGACGGGCGGACGGTCCCGCCGGCGCACGCCGTGCGCACCCGCGGCGACATGGTGGAGCTCGCGATCTCCGGGATGACCTGCCGCGCGTGCGAGGTCCGGGTGGGCAAGGCGCTGCGGGCCGTGCCCGGCGTCCGGGAGGTCGACGTCTCCGCCGCCCGGGGTCGCGCCCGGGTGCGTACGGGGGCGGCGGTCCCGTCCGAGCGCTGGGCGGTGGCGGTGCGGCGCGCCGGCTACGAGCTCGGCGTCGAGCGCCGGCCGTGGCTGACGCGGGACCGTCGGGTGTGGCGGGACGTGGTCCTGGCGGCGGGCGCGGTGGTCGGCGTGGCCGTGCTCGCGGGACTCCTGGGCCTGGAGGACGCCACGGCCGCGCTCGGGGCGACGGCGATGAGCGGCAGCCTCGTCCTCGTCGTGCTGCTCGGCGTGGCGGCCGGGTTGTCGACGTGCATGGCACTGGTCGGCGGCCTCGTGCTGGCGGTCACCGCGCGGCACGCGCAGGCAGAGACTGCGCGGGACCCGCAGTCAGGACCGGCGCGGGCCGACGCCCCCCACCCCTCCGCCTGGCAGCGGCTGCGGCCCCACGTCGCCTTCAACGCGGGCCGGGTCGTCGGCTTCGGGGTCCTCGGGGCGCTCCTGGGCGCCCTCGGCTCGGCGGTGCGGCTCAGCGGCGGGGCCGTCGCCCTGGTGACGGTGGTGGTCTCCCTGGCCATGATCGCCGTCGGCGTGCAGCTCACCGCGGTCTCCCCGCGCCTGGCGGGACGGACCGTCGCCCTGCCCGAGGGCCTGTCCCGGCGGCTGCGCCTGGACGACCGGGCCGACGGCGGCTACCGCGACACCCGGACCGCCGCCCTCGGCGCCGCGACGTTCCTGCTCCCGTGCGGCTTCACGCAGGCGGTCCAGCTCTACGCGATCTCCACGGGCGACCCGGTCCGGGCCGGGATCGTCCTGGCCCTCTTCGCGCTCGGCACCGTGCCCGGGCTGCTGACGATCGGCGGCCTCACCTCGCTCGTCCCGTCGCGGCGGCCGACGACGGCGCCGCGGTTCCTGCGGTTCGCCGGCGTCGCCGTCATCGCGTTCGCCGTGCTCAACCTCTCCGGCGCGGCGACCGTCCTCGCACCCGGGGTGTTCGCGCGCGTGGGCCCGGCGGCGGGCACCTCGGCCGGCGCGGCGGCGGTGTCCGCCAACGTGACCCTCGAGGACGGCGTCCAGGTGATGCGGACGACGCAGGTCGTCGACGGCTACGAGCCGCAGGTCGCGACGGTCGTCGCGGGCACGCCGGTGCGGTGGGAGATCGACTCCGTCGCGGCGAGCTGCGCGAGCGCGCTGCTGGCGCCCGACCTCGGCGGCGGCCCGGCGCCGGTGCTCCTGCCGCCGGGCGTCACCACGCTCGAGTTCACGCCCGAGCGGCCCGGGCGCCTGTACTACTCGTGCGCGATGGGCATGTACACGGGCGCCGTCGACGTCGTCGCGCCGTAGCGCACCCGCCGGCGACCCGGCGACCCGGCGACCCGGCGACCCGGCGACCCGGCGAGATCGTGGCGCCTGACCCGCGTCGCGCGCGGGGAACGCGCCACGCTGTGCGGAGCGGGAGCCCGCCTGGTGCCGGTCGGGCGCCGGTCGGGCGCCGGTCGGGTGCCCGTCACGTGCCGGTCGGGTGCCCGTCAGGTGCCCGGTCGGGTCCCGGTGAAGGTGCGCCGGGGCGCCGTCCGGGCCAGGGTCGGACCATGGCCGATCCCGCGCCGACGCTCCTGACCTTCGGGCACGGCACCGCCGACGCCGAGCTGATCGTCGAGCTGCTGCGCGGCGCCGGCGTCCGGGCGCTCGTCGACGTCCGCCGCTTCCCGGGCAGCCGGCGCAACCCGCACGTCGCCCGGGACGAGCTCGCCCGGTGGTTGCCGGACGCGGGCGTCGACTACCGGTGGGAGCCGCGTCTGGGCGGGCGCCGCCGCGCCCCGGGCGACGACGGCGACTCCCCCGACACCTGGTGGCGCGTCGCGGCGTTCCGGGCGTACGCCGCCCACACCCGCACCGAGGAGTTCCGGGCCGGGATGGCCGACCTGCTCGCGCAGGCCGCGGAGCGCCGCACCGTCATCCTGTGCAGCGAGACGGTGTGGTGGCGGTGCCACCGGCGCCTCGTGGCCGACGTCGCGGCGCTCCTGCACGACGCCGACGTGCAGCACCTCGGTCACGACGGACGGCTGGCACCGCACCCGCCCGCCGCAGGAGCCCGCGTGACGGCGGAGGGTCTGGTCTACGACCGCAGCGACGGCTGAGGAGCACCCCGCACCGCGGCGGCCTCCGTCCGCGGCGTCCGTTCCCGCAGCCGGACCTCGCAGCCCTGGCCGACCCGGACGATCCTGTCGACCGTGAGCGGCCCGGCGTGCCGCATGAGCATGCCGCGGGTGAGACCGAGGTGGATGCGGCACATGACGTCGCCGTCCTCCTCCTCGAGCTCGGCGAAGGGGCAGTGCTGCAGGCGCAGCGTCAGCCCGTCGGACCCGGGCTCCGGCTCGACGCCGAGCGCCCGGAAGTGGTCGTGCAGCGCCGCGAGCTGGGACTCGCGGGTCCCTGCGTCCCGGCCGGCGGTGTCGCACGGGTAGTGCTCCGCCCACACCTCACCGGCGTGCTCGGCGCGCACCTGGGCGTCCTCCACACGCGGGTGCGGCCCGCCGAGCAGCACCCGCGTGAGCTCGTCGCGCACGCGCTGGTCGAGCTCGGCGATCGCGTCCCGCGCCAGGGACCGGTACAGCATCCGGGGACGGCCGCGGGTGTGCCGGACCTCGGGGGCCCGGGCGGCGAAGCCCGCCATGACGAGCCGGTCGAGGTGCTCGCGGACCGTGTTGACGTGCAGGCCCACCTCCTCGGCGACCGTCTCCACGGACTGCGGCGTGCCGCGGTCCTCGAGGAGACGCAGGATCGCCACCCGGCTCTCGGAGGAGAGGACCCGGTACGCGTCGACGGATCGCCGGACCATGGGTCCAGTCTCCGCCGGGCCGGACCGGTTCTTCTGGGACCAAAGAGCCCCGTCGCCGCGAACGACGACGGGGCTGGTCGGGTGCTGCGGCCGCGGACGGCTCGGTGCGAACCGGCTCCCCGGGACGCCGTCGGGTCGCAGCGACTCAGGCCGGGCAGCAGACGGGCGAGGCATCGCGCCGCGCGCCGGCGGCCACACCGACGGCCGCGCCGACGCGCGCCACCGCGTCGCCGACGACGCGCTGCGCACCGGCGCCGGCGCTCCGGACGGTGCGGCCGACGACGGCGCTCCGGCTCGCCGGGCACCGGACGCGGGGGTCCGCCGGGTCGGGGCGGACGGTGGCGGCCACGAGCTCGTCGTGGCGCAGGTGGTGGATCTGGAGAAGGGTCTCGGGCGAGTACACGGTCGGCTCCTGTTCGAGGGGTGCGGTTCGGGGCGTGCGGTTCGGGGCGTGCGGTTCGGGTGGTGGTGAGGCCTGTGGACTGGGCCCGGACCTCAGCCCGCCGGCTTGACCGCCTGGACGATCGCGCCGTGCAGGCCGGGGCGGACCTCGTGCGTGAAGGTGACCCGGGGGTCGACGAAGCCGGCCGCCGCCAGCCCCTCCAGGTACTCCTGGCGGGACAGCGCGCCGGCGATGCACCCGGCGAAGTCGCCCCGCTCGGCCCGCTCCGCCGGCGTCAGGTGGTCCTCGGCGACGACGTCGGAGATGCCGAGCCGCCCGCCCGGGACGAGCACCCGGAACACCTCCGCCAGCACGGCCGGCTTGTCGGTCGAGAGGTTGACCACGCAGTTGGAGATGACGACGTCGACGGCGGCGTCCGGCAGCGGGAGCGCCTCGATGCGCCCCTCGAGGAACGCGACGTTGGTCGCGCCGGCCTCCGCGGCGTTGCGCCGGGCGAGCTCGAGCATCTCCGGGGTCATGTCGACGCCGTACGCGAAGCCGGTCGGGCCGACCCGGCGGGCCGACAGCAGCACGTCGATGCCCCCGCCGGACCCGAGGTCGAGCACACGCTCCCCCGCGCGCAGCTCCGCGACCGCCGTCGGGTTCCCGCAGCCGAGGCTGGCGAGCAGCGCGCCGTCGGGGAGGCCGACGGCGTCGTCGGCGTACAGCGACGCGCCGAAGACCGTCTCGGTCTCGACCGGGTCGGCCGGGCCGCAGCAGCCGCTCGCCCCCTCGGCGGTCCCGGTCTGCGCCGAGGCGCCGCCGCAGCAGGTCGCGTCCGCGGCCGTCGTCGTGGCCGTCGCGGCACCCGTCGTCGGGGCCGCCGCGGCACCCGTCGTCGGGGCCGCCGCGGCACCGGCGCCGCAGCAGCCCGCCCCGGCCTCGTCCTGCTGCTCCTGCTCCGCCGCCCCCGTGCCGCCGCAGCAGCCGGTCGCCGCCGTGGCCGTCAGGACGCGCGTCGCGGCCGAGCGGTAGCGCTCACGGACCTGCTCGAGCTGGTCGTTCGACATGACCCCTCCAGACATTGATGTGTATCGATGTGTGAAGCGTGGACCTCATATCGACAGATGTCAATATGTGAGCGATGATCGAGGCATGAGCACCGCGCCGACCATCGCCCGGACCGCACAGCAGACCTCGGGGCCGACCGCCGAGGGGGGCTCAGCCGGACCCATCCCCGAGGTCGCCTGCTGCGCCCCGCTGGTCCGTCGGCCGCTCTCGGCCACGGACGCGGACGGCCTGGCGCGCGTGCTCAAGGCGATCGCGGAGCCGAACCGCCTGCGCGTCCTCTCCCTCGTGGCCGCGCGCGACGGCGCCGCGTGCGTGTGCGACCTGACGGAGCCGCTCGGTCTGTCGCAGCCGACCGTCTCCCACCACCTCAAGACCCTCGTCGACGCCGGGCTCCTGCACCGGGAGAAGCGGGGGGTCTGGGCGTACTTCTCTCTCGTGCCGGGCGCCCTGGACGACGTCGCGCGCGTGCTCGGCACCGCGGGCGTCACGCCCACGGCCGCAGCGGGCCCGGGTGCGGACACCGGCACGGACGGCGGCGCCGGGGCCTGCGGCACGGCCGACGAGCCGGGCCCGACGACGTCGTCCTGCGGCTGAGGACCCCGGTGCGCGAGGACACCCCGCTCATCGCCGCCCAGGACGTCGCGCTCGGCGGGCTCGCGTGGCCCGGCCGGGCGGCGTGGTCCCTGCCCGCGCCGGCCGGCGGACTCGCGCTGCTCGCGGTCGCGGCCGGAGGCGCGCTCGCGCTGGCCGGCCTCAGGCCGCACGGGACGCGGATCACTCCGCGGGTCGAGCCGCCGTCGGGCACGGGTCTGCACACGGGCGGGGCCTACGCGGTCAGCCGGCACCCGATCTACACGGGCCTCCTGGTCGGTGGCGCCGGCGTCGCGGTCCTCCGCCGACGCCCGGAGCCGCTCGTGGCGTGGGCGGGGCTGGTCGCGGTCCTGGACGCCAAGACCCGGCACGAGGAGCGGCACCTCACGGCACGGTTCGGCGCCGCGTACGACCGCTACCGCGAGCGCACGCCCCGCCTCCTCGGGCTGCCACGCCGCCGCGCCTGAGCCGGCGGCCGGCCCGCGTCTGCGTCCGATCCAGACGATCGGGGCCGGCCGGCCGTCAGCTCCCGGACGCGACCGAGGCCCGCCGCGCGGGTGCGCAGCGGGCCTCGGTCGGCCGACGTCAGGACGTCGGCGGCTCGTCCTTGCCCGCCTCCTCGGCGGCGTCCGCCTCCTCCTTGGTCTTGTGGACGGCGCCGTCGGCGTGCTCGGGCGGGCCGTAGACCGTGTAGAGGATGAGCGGGTTCTCGCCCGTGTTGACGAAGTTGTGCTTCTTCCCGGCGGGGACGACGACGAGGTCGCCCTGCGCGACCTTCTTCTTCTGCCCGCCGACGACCGCCTCACCGATGCCGCTGACGAAGGTGAGGATCTGGTCGATGTCCTCGTGGACCTCCTCGCCGATCTCGCCGCCCGGCGGGATCGTCATGACGACGAGCTGGGTGTGCTCGCCGGTCCATAGCACCCGGCGGAAGTCCGGGCTCTCCTCGGCGACGGTCGCGATCGTGTAGTGCTCCACGAGGGCTCTCCTTCTGGTCGGTTTCTCGGGTCGGGTCGTGCAGGGCCGGTGCGCGGCCGGTCCGGGGCGCGAGCCTCAGGTCCGGCGGGCGTCACGCCGGGACAGCGCAGGCTCGCCGTCGCGGGCCCCGGTGTGGGCGCCGGTGTGGGCGCCGGTGTGGGCGCCGGCGTCGTGGTGCTCGCGGTCGTCGTGCTCAGCGTCGGAGTGCTCACCGTCGGAGTGCTCAGCGTCGGAGTGCTCACCGTCGGAGTGCCCGGCGCTGAGCCGCAGCTCGCGGCCCTTGGCGATGTCCTGCTCGTGCTGCTTCTGCTTCTTGTCGCTCGCCTTGGTGTCGCGCGGCGGGAGCTGGATGCTCTCCTCGGCCTCGATGCCGGCGACCAGCTCGCGGGAGCGCTCGAGCTCGGCGTCCACCTCGGCGCCGAAGAGCAGCGCGTTGTTGGTCAGCCACAGCCAGAGCAGGAAGAGGATGAAGCCGGCGAGGGCGCCGTAGGTCTCGTTGTAGCTGTCGCCGCCGAACGTCACGATGTAGATCGCCAGGCCCGCCGTGGCGATCGCCCACACGAGGATCGCGACGATCGACCCCACGCTGATCCAACGGAACTTCGGCTGCTGCACGTTCGGCGTCGCGTAGTAGAGGATCGCGATGACGAGGGCGACCAGCAGCACGATGACCGGCCACTTCGCGACGTTCCAGGTCGTGATTGCCACGGAGCCCAGGCCGATCGCGTTGCCGATCCCCTCGGCCACCGGCCCGGACAGCACCAGCGCGGCGACGATGATCGCCACCAGGACGAGCATGACGAAGGTGACGCCGAGCATGACCGGACGCAGCTTGTAGAAGGGCCGGCCCTCGTCCACCTCGTAGATGCGGTTCATGGCGCGGCTGAACGCGTTGACGTACCCGGAGGCGGACCACAGGGCGGCGACGAGGCCGACCACGAGCCCGAGACCCGCGCCTTGCTGGCTGGCGAGGTTCTGGAGGAGCGTCTGGATCGGACCGAGCGCACCGGTCGGCGCGCCCGCGTCGCGGGCGAACGCGATGACGTCCTCGACGGCGCTCTGGCCGTCGACGAACAGGCTGAGGATCGACACCAGCGCCAGCAGCGTCGGCGCGATCGCCAGCACGCCCCAGTACGTCAGGGCGGCGGCGATGTCCGTGACCTGGTCCCGCTGGAACTCGCGGAACGCCTTGCGGGCGGTGTACGTCCAGCCCGGCTTGGGGATGTCGTCGGGCGAGTCGGGCTTGCGGCTGTCGTCCGGGTGCGGCGCTGTCGCCGCCTTCTGCGACGAGGGCTGCTGCGAGCCGCCCTCGTGCGCCTCCTGCTGGTCGGAGCCGCCGTTGCCCGGGGCGCGGCCTCGGCCGCTGTCGTGTGAGGTCCTGCTCATGTCGCTCTCCTCCGGGGTCACCGGTCGGCGGCCGGTCGTGGTGTCGAGGTGCGGGTCGGGTCGTGGATGCCGGTGCTGGCGGTCGGGGCCGGTCGCGGTGGTCGCGGGGGCGCCGTCGGGCCGGGCGGGCCGGGCCTGCGCCGCCCGGTACGCCCGAGTACGCAGTGCCGCGACCCACGGGTAGGTCCGCAGGCCGGGCGGTGTGCGCAGCGGGTCGAACCGGACCGGGAGGTCCGTCGCCACCGGCGACCCAGCCATGATCTCCAGGGTCCCCAGGGGCCGCCACCGGGAGAGGGGCGAGGCCCAGGAGACCGTCAGGCGCCACGGTGCGACGGCGAGCGCCGCGGCGATCCCGTCGCGGTCGGCGGGCAGGTCACGGCCGGGATCGGGCGCGGCCAGCAGCAGCACCGGCCCGCGCCGGCTGAGGAACGGCAGGATCGAGGTGTAGGGCGCCCGGCCGTGCGCGCGCCGCAGCCCGGGCAGGTGGCGCAGCACCGGGGCCCTCCCCGCGGGCGAGGAGAGCAGGAGCTCGATCCCGCCGAGGCGCAGCGCGAGACCGGCTACGTCCGGCAGGCGTCGCGGCAGGCCGCCCCCGCGGGAGAGGCGGACGACGACGTCGTCGGCGCCCGCCTCGTCGAGCCAGGTGCCGGTGGCGTCCGGGCCGCTGAGGCC
>NZ_CAMPHH010000038.1 GCF_946885855.1 uncultured Actinotalea sp.
CTCGACGCGCCCGACATCGACTCCGTCGTGGAGGAGAACCGTGAGCTCGGCGAGGAGCTCCTCGGTGCCGAGGACCTGTGGGTCTTCGTCACCACGGCCGCGCGCTACGCCGACGCCGTGCCGTGGGACCTGCTCGCCGCCGCCGCCCGGCGCCGCGCGGTCGTCACCGTCGTCCTCAACCGCGTCGACCCGCCCGCCCGCGTCGCCGTCGCCGCCGACCTCGGCCGGATGCTGACGCAGAACGGCCTGCCCGAGGCCCGCCTCGTCGCGGTCGAGGAGGGCGCGCTCGTCGACGGGCGGCTGCCGCGGGCCGCGGTCGCCGAGCTGGACCGGTGGCTGCGCGTCGTCGTCGGCGACGGTGCCGCGCGGGAGCAGGTCGTCCACCGCACGGTCGCCGGGTCGGTCGAGGACCTCCTCGCCACGGTCCCGGCGCTCGCCTCGGCGGTGGACGAGCACGCCGCGCACGCCGACCGGCTGCGCTCCCAGCTCGATGCTGCCTACGCCGATGCCCGTGAGCGCGTCGAGGCGGCCACCTCCGACGGGACGATGCTGCGCGGCGAGGTGCTCGCCCGCTGGCAGGAGTTCGTGGGGACCGGCGAGATCCTCCGCGCGATCGAGGCCCGGGTCAGCAGCGTGCGGGACCGGGTGACGGCCTTCCTGCGCGGGCGTCCCGCGCCGGAGCCGGTGGCGGAGGCGATCTCCAGCGGGCTCGTCGACCTCGTCGTCGACGCGGCCGATCGGGCAGCCGAGCGGACGGCCGCCACCTGGCGTGCGGACCCGGCGGGCGCCCGGCTCGTGGAGGGCCTGTGGCTGACCCGTGCCTCGGGCGACCTGCGCGAGCGCGTCGCGGAGCAGGTCCGGGCCTGGCAGCGCGGCGTGCTCGACCTCGTCGCGACCGAGGGGTCGGACAAGCGGTCGACCGCCCGTGCCCTCTCGTTCGGGGTGAACGCGCTCGGCGCGACCCTCATGGTGGTCATCTTCGCCTCGACGGGCGGGCTCACCACCGCGGAGGTCGGCGTGGCAGGCGGGACCGCGGTCCTCGCCCAGCGCCTGCTCGAGGCGGTGTTCGGTGACGAGGCCGTCCGCCGGCTCACCCGCACCGCGCACGCCGACCTCGTCGACCGCTTCGACGGGCTGCTGACGGGGGAGGCGCGGCGGTTCGCGACGGTCGTCGACGCCCTGGACCTCACCCCCGGGGCCGGCCGGCACCTGCGCGCCGCCGCCCACCGGGTCGCCGACGACGCCGCTTGGCTCGGCGCCGCCGTGGAGCTCCCGCCCGTGCTCGGCGGGCCGGGCGAGCGGGCGGAGGACGTCCGCGCGGAGCCGGCGCCCCAGCAGGCCGGTCTGCGCCGCTGGTGGAGGTCGCTGTGGGAGGGCTGACGGTCGCCGAGCGGCTGGACGCGCTCGCGCGCGCCGTCGTCGCCGGACGCGAGGTCCTGCCGCCGGACGTGGTGGTCGCCGCGACCGCCGTGGAGGACCGCGCGGGGCACCGGATGCGGCTCTCCGCCGAGCACACCGTGGTGGCGTTCGCCGGGGCGACGGGCTCCGGCAAGTCCTCGCTCGTCAACGCCCTCACCGGCACCGACGTCGCAGCGGTCGACGTGCTGCGTCCGACGACGGCGGAGGCACTCGCCCTGGTCCGTGGCGATGAGGGCTCCGGTGCGCTGCTGGACTGGCTCGGGGTCCGCCGCCGTCACGTGCTCGACGCCGACGCGGGGGACGGCACGGGGAGCGACGTCGTTGCCGGGCCCGGCGCGTCGCAGGACCGCGCGGCCCCCGGCAGATGGCGCGCCCGCAGGGGCGGCCGTCCCGCGGCGGACGGCGGTCTGGTGCTGCTGGACCTGCCCGACCACGACTCCGTCGTCGTCGAGCACCGGCTCGAGGCCGAGAGGCTCGTGGCGCTCGTCGACCTCATGGTCTGGGTGGTCGACCCGCAGAAGTACGCCGACGCCGCCCTGCACGAGCGCTACCTGCGCGGGCTCGCCGGCCACCGCGACGTGCTCCTCGTCGCGCTGAACCAGGTGGACCGCCTGTCCCCGGCGGAACGGGATGCGTGCGCGGGCGACCTCGCCCGCCTCCTGGCCGACGACGGACTCGGGGGCGTCCCCGTGCTGCTCACCTCCGCGCGGACAGGGGAGGGCGTCGACGCGCTGCGCGACCGGCTGGACGACGCGGCACGCCGTCGGGAGGCCGCGACCGCGCGGACCGTGGCGGACGTCCGGGACGTGGCCGAGCGGATCCGCCGGGCGAGCGCCCCGGGCGCACCCGTGCCGCCCGCCGCACAACGGGACCTCGTCGCAGCGCTCGAGCGCGCCGCCGGCGTGCCGCTCGTCGCCGACGCCGTCCGGCGCGGCTGGGCGGCGCGCGGCCGCCGCGCGACGGGGTGGCCGCCGACCCGCTGGGTCGCCCGGTTCCGGCCCGACCCGCTGCGCCGGCTGCACCTGGGACGGACCACCGCCGGGGACGCCCAGGACCCGGACGCGGAGGTGGTGCGGACGTCCCTGCCGGCGCCGGGGCCGGCCGAGGAGGCGAGGGCGCGCGGTGCGGTCCGCGCGTACGTCGACGCGGCGGTGGCCGGGGCTCCGGACGCGTGGGTCCTGCACGCCCGTACCGCCCCGGACCAGGATCGGCTCGCGGACGCGCTCGACCACGCCGTGGCCGCGACGCCCGTGCTGCCGGCGCGCCGCCCGGCGTGGTGGGCGGTGGTCGGTGCGCTGCAGTGGCTGCTGCTCGCGGTGCTCCTGGCCGGTGCGGCCTGGCTCGGGGCGCTCGCCGTGCTGGCGTCCCTCCAGCTGCCGGCCCCGGAGCCGCCGACGTGGGACGAGGTGCCGTGGCCGACGGTCGCGCTCCTCGGTGGTGCCGCGGCCGGCCTGCTCGTCGCCCTCATCTCGCGGGTCGCCGTCGGCGTGGGGGCACGACGGCAGGCCGCCCGAGCCACCTCGCGGCTGCACGACGCGGTCTCGCAGGTGGCGGACCGGCGCGTCGTCGCGCCGGTGGCGCAGGTGCTCGACAGGATGACCGCCTGCCACCAGGGCGCCACCGCGGCGGCGGCCGAGCCCCGGGGCCGCGGCCGCTGAGCCCCGGCCCGTGCTCGCAGCGGCGGACGACCGGCGTCCCCGTCCGACACGTCCAGACCGCTCCGGCGGTGGAGGAGGATCCCGTGAGGCTGCACGTTCCCGTCCCGCTGCGGTGGGGCGACCTGGACGCCTACGGGCACGTCAACAACGTCTCCATGCTGCGCCTGCTGGAGGAGGCGCGCATCGCCGCCTTCTGGCGCCACCCTGCGGCCGGGACCGCCGACGGCGGGTCGCCGCCGGGCGCCGACGTCGACCTGGGCGTCCCCACCGCCGTGCTCGACGCCGGGCCCACCGCGTCCACCCACACGCTCGTGGCGCGGTCGGAGATCGAGTACCTGCTGCCGCTGCCGTACCGGCGCGAGCCCGCCGTCGTCGAGATGTGGCTCGGCCACCTCGGCGGCGCCAGCATCGACGTCTGCTACGAGATCACCGGCGGGGACCACCCCGACCGGCCCCGGGAGGTCTTCGCCCGCGCGGTCACCACGCTCGTGCTCATCGACGCGGCGACGCAGCGCCCGCGGCGCCTCAGCGACGACGAGCGCGCCGTCTGGGGCCGCTACCTCGGCGAGCCACCCGCCATGCGCCGGCGTGGGCCGGGCTGAGACCGAGCGGCCGGCAGGCCCCCGGCGGCGCGCCGCTCGGCCTCCTCCCGGATGCCACGCTGCATGCCCCCGAACACGATGCCGTGGAACGGCGTGACCGCCCACCAGTACAGGTGCCCGAGCAGGCCCTGCGGGTGGAACGTGGCCAGCTGGGTCATGACGGACCGGTCGTCGCGGACGTCCCGGCCGGCGCCGGTGGTGTCACCCGGGTCGGGGGTGCGGTCGGGGCCGTCGGCGGGCAGGACGCCCAGCTCCAGCCATGCCAGCCCGGGCACGCGCATCTCGGCCCGCAGCCGCAGCAGCCGGCCCGGCTGGACCTCCTCGACGCGCCAGAAGTCCACGGCGTCGTCGACGAGCAGCCGCAGCGGGTCGCGCCGCCCGCGGCGCAGCCCGGGCCCGCCCCAGATGCGGTCGAGCACGCCGCGCACCCGCCAGGCCAGCGGCCACGAGTACCAACCGACCTCGCCGCCGATGCTCTCGAGCACCTGCCAGAGCACCTCCGGCGGTGCGGCGACCTCCGTGCTGCGCCGGTCGCGGTACAGCGAGCCACCGGCCCAGTCGGGGTCGCTCGGCAGCGGGTCGCTCGGCGCGCCGGGCACGGACGCGGACGACCAGCGCGTGACGACGTCGGCGTCCTGGATGCGCTGCAGCGCCAGCCGGACCGCCTCGTCGAAGGGCAGCAGGCCCTCCGGGGGGTCCGGGACCCACTGGCGGATGTCGTCCTCGCGGCAGACCACCTCGTGGACGAGGGACTCCACGAGCGGCCGTGCGATCGGCGCCGGTACGGGCGTGACGAGCGAGACCCACAGGCTGGACAGCCGCGGTGACAGCACGCCGACCCCGACGATGACCCGCCTGCGCAGCCCCGCCACGGCCGCGTACCGCTGCATCATCTCCCGGTACGTCAGCACCTCCGGCCCGCCGATGTCGAAGGCCCGGCTGACCTCCGGCGGCAGGGTGGCGCTGCCGACGAGGTAGCGCAGGACGTCCCGGATCGCGATGGGCTGGATGCGGTTGTCGACCCAGCGGGGGGTCGTCATCGCGGGCAGCCGCTCGGTGAGGTAACGCATCATCTCGAAGGACGCGGAACCGGAGCCGAGGATGACGGCCGCCCGCAGCACGGTGGTCGGGACGCCCGACGCGAGCAGGATGTCCTCCACCTCCCGGCGCGACTCCAGGTGCGGGGACAGGCCCTCCTCCTCCGGGTGCAGCCCCCCGAGGTAGACGATCCGCCGCACGCCGGCCTCCCGGGCCGCCCGGGCGAACGTCAGCGCGGCGAGGCGGTCGCGGCGGGCGAACCGCTGGCCCGTGCCGAGGGAGTGGATGAGGTAGTACGCCACCTCGGCCCCCTCGAGGGCCGACCGGATCTCCGCGAGCCGCGTCGCGTCCGCCGCCGCGGTCTCGACCTCGTCGTACCAGGGGCGGCCCCGCAGGCGGGCGGGGTTCCGGGCGACGGCACGGACGCGGTGGCCGGCCGCCAGCAGCTCGGGCACGAGGCGCCCCCCGACGTACCCGGTGACGCCGGTGACCGCGACGAGGGATCCCATCGCGTCAGCGTAGGTGCGCCCGACGACGGCGCCACGGGGGGCGTCCGTCGGGCTGCGCCCCGTCGTCAGGCGGCTCTCAGGGGCCCCGGAGCAGGCTCAGCCGAGCAGCTCCATGGTCGCGCGCTCGGCCGCCGCCCGGGTGCGCCGTCGCCCGATCGTCTGGCCGTGCTCCCACAGGTCGACCAGCCGCGGGTCGATGTACGACGCCCGGCACACGGCCGGGGTGTTGCCGAGCTCCTCGGAGACCTCCTTGACGACGGCGGCGACGGCGCGCCGCCGTCCCCGCTCCGACGACGGTGCCTCGACGTCCGCCAGGCCCGCGGCCGCCAGCACCGTGGCGTGCCACGTCCGGAAGTCCTTGGGCCGGGCCTGCGGACCGAGACGCTCCTTGACGTACTGGACGATGTCCGCGCTGGTCACGTCGTGCCAGACGCCGTCGTCGTCCTGCCAGGCGAGCAGCTCCTGCCCGTCGTCGTCGCGGTCGCGCAGCGTGCGCAGCGGGCCGATGATCGTCCGGTCCTCGACGCGGGACTCCCGGACCTGGCCCGACTTCGCGGGGTAGCAGAAGCTCACGCCGTCACGGTGCAGCTGCACGTGCTCGCGCAGGACCGTCGCCAGCCCGAAGCTGCCGTTCTCGCGGGCGTAGGCCTCTCCGCCGGCGCGGAAGTACGCGTCGTCCAGGAGCCGGAAGGCCAGTGCGAGGACCTTCTCCCGGGGCATCCCCGGCAGCGCGAGGTGCTCGCGGACCTTGCGTCGCGCGGCCGGGAGCCGGCGGGCGAGCTGCACGACGTGCTCGTGCTTGCGCCGGTCCTGCCGCAGGCGCCACTGCGGGTGGTAGAGGTACTGACGGCGCCCCGCGTCGTCGGTGCCGAGGGCCTGGATGTGCCCGTTCTCCCACGGGCAGATCCACACGTCCGTCCAGGCCGGCGGGATCGCCAGCTCGGTGCACCGGGCGACGACCTCGGGGTCCGTGATCCGCTCGCCGTGCTCGTCGAGGTAGACGACCCCGCGACCCTGCTTGCGCCGGGTCCAGCCGGGGCCGCCGGGCCGGGACCTGCGCAGGCGGGGCATGCCAGCAGTGTGCGGTGCGCGCCGCGTCCCGTCGCGGCGAACGACGACCCCCCCGCACTCGGCCCCCGGTCGCCGCGAGGAGGGGACCCGGGCGCCGTCGTCGGCGGGTCAGTCCTCCAGGGGAGTGCGGACCATGCCCTCCTGGGCCATGGTCGCGACGAGCGTCCCGTCCTGGCGGTACACCCGCGCGGCGCCGAGGCCGCGCCCGCCGTGGGCGCTCGGCGTCGACTGGACGTAGAGCAGCCACTCGTCCGCGCGCACCGGCCGGTGCCACCACATCGCGTGGTCCAGGCTCGCCATGGACAGGCCGGGGCTCGCCCAGGACAGGCCGTGCCGGCGCAGCACGGGCTCCAGCAGCACCTGGTCGCACGCGTAGGCGAGGAGGGCCCGGTGCAGGACCTCGTCGTCGGGCAGCGGGCCGCGGGCCTTCATCCACACGAGCTGGTGGCCGCTGGCCATGGGGCCGGGGCGCAGGTAGATCGCGTCCTCGACGTGCCGCAGGTCGAACGCCGCCGCCTGGGTCCAGAAGTCGGCCATGGGGTGGTCGATGCCCGCGAGCACCTGCAGCGCGCTCGGCACCTTGTCCGGCCCCGGGACCGACGGCGGCGGGGTGTCGGTGTGGTCCAGCCCCGGCTGCTCGACCTGGAACGAGGTCGTCATGGACAGGATCGGCACGCCGTCCTGCAGCGCGTGGGTGCGCCGGGCGCTGAACGAGCGACCGTCGCGCAGGTTCTCCACGGAGAAGGTGATCGGCTTCGTCACGTCGCCGGGCCGCAGGAAGTACCCGTGGACGGAGTGCGGCAGGCGCTCGGGGTCGACCGTCCTGGCCGCGGCGAGGACGCACTGCGCGAGCACCTGGCCACCGAACACACGGCCCCCGGGCTTGGGCAGGCTCGCGCCGACGAAGGTGTCGGGGCCCACCTGCTGCAGCTCCAGGACGTCCAGGACCCGGTGCAGCGCCGCCTCCGGGGACTCGGGGGGCCGGGGACCCGGCTCGGGCCGCACCGCCCGCGCGGCGCGGTCCCCGGGGCGGGTCGTCGGGTCGGTCGTCATCAGGCTCCCTCGTCGAAGGTGTTGACCATGGCGTGGGCCGCGCGCTCGAGGTAGTCCCACAGCGTCGCGTGCGGCAGCGGCGCAAGGCCCAGCTCACCGAGCGCGGTCCGCATGTGCTGCAGCCAGCGGTCCCGGGCCACGGGGCCGACCCGGTACGGCGCGTGCCGCATCCGCAGGCGGGGGTGGCCGCGCTGGTCGGAGTAGGTGGTCGGGCCGCCCCAGTACTGCTCGAGGAACGTCCGAAGACGGTCCTCCGCGGGTCCGAGGTCCTCCTCCGGGTACATGGGGCGCAGCACGTCGTCGGTGGCGACGAGCTCGTAGAACCGGGCGACCAGGCGCCGGAACGTCGGCTCGCCGCCGACCAGCTCGTAGAAGCTCTGCGGAGCGGCGTCCCGGCCCGCGCGGGCGGTGGGAGCGGTGGGGAGCGCGGCGGACGTGGGGGACGTGGGGGACGTCGAGGACAGGGCGCGGGACGTGCTCGTCGGGGACGCACTCGTCGGGACGGTGTGCAGCGGGAGCGGTTCGCGGTCGGGCACGGTCCCATCCTCTCCCACGCGGGACTACTGTTGACGCGGGCGGGCAGACCAGGCAGATCGGTGACGCGGCAAGCGGGAGGCGACCTCGATGACGAAGGCCGAGCAGATCCTCGCGGCGCTCGGCGGCGACGGGAACGTCGTCGACCTCGAGCCCTGCATCACCCGCCTGCGCGTCGAGCTCAAGGACCCTGCGCTCGTGGACGAGCCCGCGCTGCGCGACTCCGGCGCGTTCGGCGTCGTCCGCTCGGGCCGGATCGTGCAGGTCGTCGTCGGGCCCGAGGCCGACACCCTCGCGGCGGACATCGACAGCCTGCGCTGACGGCAGCGCCGGACGTGCCGAGGCCGACCCGCCTGGGCCGACCCGGGGGCCGGCCGCCTCAGCGGTCCTCGCCCGGAGCCTGCCCCTCGTCGGCGCCCCGGCGGTCGGGCGAGCCGGCCTCGTGCCGGTCCGCGGGACGGTGGGCGTCGGGCTCGCCGACGCTGCTCCGCTCGACCAGCACCTGACGCGGGAGGGCCAGCCCGACGCCCTCGCTGAGGAACAGCTCGCGGACACGGGCGCGGACGTCCCGCTGGACCGACCACTGCGTCGCCGGGGCGACCTTGAGCAGCATGCGGAGCATGACCGACTCCGCCGAGAGGGACTCGAAGGCGGTCACCTCCGGCTCGCCGAGCACGTCCGTGGGCCGGGCCGCCGCGACGTCGGCCGCCGCCCGTGCGACCAGAGCCGTGGCGTGCTCGACGTCCGCGTCGGGCGGCACGGTCACCTCGACCAGGGCCTTGGACCAGCCCTGGGTCATGTTCCCCACGCGCAGGATCTCGCCGTTGCGGACGTACCAGAGCGTGCCGGAGAGGTCGCGGATCTGCGTGACCCTCAGGCCGACCGCCTCGACGGTGCCGGTGGCCTCGCCCACGTCGACGACGTCGCCCACGCCGTACTGGTCCTCGACGAGCATGAAGATGCCGGCCAGGAAGTCCTTGACGAGCGTCTGCGCGCCGAAGCCCAGGGCCACGCCGACGACCCCCGCCGAGGCGAGCACCGGGCCGAGGTCCCACTCGTTGATGTTCGCCAGCGCCGTGACGACCAGGACGGTGACGACGATGCCCGCGACCGAGCGGAGGACCGAGCCCATCGTCTCGGCGCGCTGCACCCGGCGGGCGACGGCCATCGGGTCGGACTCCTCGCCGGGGACGACGCGCGTCTTCATGAGGAGCCGCCGGGTGTGCGACCGGACCTTCGCCCCGCCGTCGATGACCGAGCGGACCGCGCGGGCGATCGCCCACCGCACGACGGCGAGCAGCACCACGCCGACGAGGACCGCGACGAGGCTCTGCAGCGGCCAGCCGACGAGCCACTCGAGGAACTCGTTGCCCTGGTCGACGACACCGTCCAGGGACGGCGTGCCGGAGGGGGAGGGACGGGGTTCGACGAAGATCGGTCGCACCGCGACAGGCTAACGAGCCCGGGCGCGACGGTGCTGCGGGGTCCGCGGCACCGCGGCGAGCCTCCACGAGGTCCTCACACGCGGCGCGCGGGCCCTCCGACCCGTCCCGTGGGGGCGTGCTCTGGCAGGATCGACGCGTGCCTGAGAACCACGACACCTCGCCCCTGCCGCCGCCGCTCCTGGAGCTCGCGGCCCGTCACGGGGTCGTCCCCGACTTCTGGGGGTTCGACGGGCAGCACCGCTTCGTCTCCGAGTCGACGATGGTCGCGGTCCTCGCAGCGCTCGGCGTCGACGCCTCCACGCCGGAGCGGGTCGACCTCGCCCTCGAGCACGCCGAGGACGACGCGTGGCGGCGTGCCCTGCCGCCCGTCGTGGTCGTCCGGGCGGGCAGCACCGCCGAGGTGCCCGCGCACGTCACCGACGGGCAGCCGGTCGCGGTGCACGTCCGCCTCGAGGACGGTGCCGGGCGCCGGGACCTGGAGCAGGCCGACGTGTACGTCGCGCCCCGCACGGTCGACGGACGGTCCGTGGGACGGGCGACGTTCCTGGTCCCGGCCGACCTCCCCCTGGGCTGGCACGAGCTCGTCGCGACGTCGCCGGACGGCGGGGGCCGGTCGACGCTCGTCGTCGTACCCGACCGGCTCGAGCTGGGCGGTGACCTGGCGGAGCGGCGCGGCTGGGGCTTCATGGCCCAGCTGTACTCGGTGCGCTCGCCGCGGTCCTGGGGAGTGGGCGACCTGGCGGACCTGCGCGAGATCTCGTGGCTCGCCGGCCGGCGCTGCTCCGCGGACTTCCTGCTCATCAACCCCCTGCACGCGGCCGAGCCCGGCTCGCGCATGACGCCGTCGCCGTACCTGCCGGTGACGCGCCGGTTCGTCAACCCGCTCTACCTGCGGGTGGAGGACATCCCGGAGACGGCGTACCTGCCGGTTGCCGAGCGGTCCCTCGTCGAGTGGCAGGCGGAGGTCGCCCGGCCGCTCAGCGAGGACGAGGGGCCCATCGACCGCGACGCCGCCTGGACCGCCAAGAAGGTCGCGCTCGAGGTCGTCTTCGCGGCGCCCCGCTCGACGGCCCGGCAGGCGGCGTTCGAGGCGTACCGCGAGCTCGAGGGCCCGGGCCTGGAGGACTTCGCCGCCTGGTGCGCGCTCGCGGAGCACTACGAGGGCCGGGCGTGGCCGGAGGAGGCGTCGGACCGGGGCTCGGACCTGGTCAAGGAGCTGCGCGAGCGGCTCGCCGACCGCATCGAGTTCCACTGCTGGCTCCAGTGGGTCGCCGACGAGCAGCTGGCCGACGCCCAGCGGGCCGCGCTCGAGGGCGGGATGCGGATCGGGGTCATGCACGACCTCGCCGTGGGCGTGCACCCCGAGGGCGCCGACGCGTGGGCGATGCGGGACGTCCTCGCGCAGGGCGTCTCGGTCGGTGCGCCGCCGGACATGTACAACCAGCAGGGCCAGGACTGGTCGCAGCCGCCGTGGCGGCCGGACGCCCTGGCCCGCGCGGCGTACCGGCCGTACCGCGACATGCTCCGCACGATCCTGCGGCACGCGGGCGCCATCCGGATCGACCACGTCCTCGGGCTGTTCCGTCTGTGGTGGATCCCGTCCGGCGCCGGGGCCCAGAACGGCGCGTACGTGCGCTACGACCACGAGGCCCTCATCGGGATCCTCTGCCTGGAGGCGCAGCGCGCGGGCGCCGTCGTCATCGGTGAGGACCTCGGGGTGTTCGAGCCGTGGGTCCGCACCTACCTCACCGAGCGCGGCATCCTCGGCACGTCGGTGCTGTGGTTCGAGTACGAGGGCGACCGGCTCATGGCGCCGGAGAAGTACCGGCCGCTCGCGCTGGCCACGGTGACGACGCACGACCTGCCCCCCACCGCCGGCTACCTCGCCGGGGAGCACGTGGACCTCCGTGACCGCCTCGGGCTGCTCACCGAGCCGGTCGAGGTCGTGCGACGGGCGGCGGCCGCCGAGCGGCAGCAGATGGTGGACGTGCTCGTCGAGCGGGGGCTGGTCGGCGACGACCCGTCCGAGCGCGAGCTCGTCGAGGCGATGCACCGCCTCGTGCTCGCGTCGCCGTCGGTCCTCGTGGGCGTGTCCCTCGCCGACGCCGTGGGGGAGCGACGTGCCCAGAACCAGCCCGGGACGGATACCGAGTACCCCAACTGGAAGGTCCCGCTGGCGGACTCCGCGCAGCGGCTGGTGACCGTCGACGAGCTGTTCGAGAACCCGCGCCTGCGGTCGCTCGTCGGGGCGGTGAACGACGCCATCGCCGCACCCTCGGCACCGTCGGCACCGTCGGCACCGTCGGCCTGAGACCGCGACGCCAAGACCCCCGGTGCTCTGCACCGGGGGTCTTGGCGTCCGGGGCCGTCCTGCCCGCCGCGGGAGACTGCTGCGGGACGCGCTCAGCGGGCCCGGTCGCGCTCCTGCGCCGCCAGGGCCCGGCGGACGCCGTCCCGGGACTCGACGACGAGCCGGCGCAGCGCCGGGTGCCGGTCGCCGAGCTGCTCGAGCCACGCGTCCGTGCGGACCAGCACGTCGACGCCCGTGTCGGTGAGGCCGGCGAGCAGGACCGGGTAGAGGCCGACGACGACGTTCTGCGCGATCTCGTTGGTCCGGGTCGTCCAGACGTCCTCGAGCGCCGCGAAGTAGCGGTCGACGAAGGGCACGAGCAGCGACCGGTCGTGCACGCGGCCGAACCCGCCGATCGTCGAGGTCTGCAGCGCGTTGGCGAGGTCACCCCGGTCGACGACGGCGGCCCACGCGGCCTCCTTGGCCTCGGGCGTGGGCAGCGCGGCCCGTGCGGCGGCGGCGGCCCGCTCGCCGGTCGCCGTGGCGTCCGCCCGGAGCTGCTCGGCGATCCTCGCCTCGTCGGCCCGGCCCCCTGCTGCGAGCGCCGTGAGGAGCTCCCAGCGCAGGTCGGTGTCGATGCTCAGCTCCGGCAGCGCGGTGCTGCCGTCGACGAGCCCGACCACCCGGTCCAGCTGCTCCGCCGTCGTGGCGCGGGCGGCGAACGCCTTGGTGAGCTGCAGCTGGAGGTCGCTGCCCGCTGCGGCACCGGTGGCGAGCTCCCAGAGGCGCTCGGCGGCAGCGGCCGCCGTGGCCTCGCGGGCCTCGGGCGCCACGTACAGGTCGAGCGTCGTGGTGAGCTGACGCAGCAGCACGAGGACGACCGAGGAGTCCGTCTCGTGGGCGATGTTCGTCAGCACGAGGTCCACGAAGTCCCGCGCCCCGAGCTCGCCGTCGCGGGTCATGTCCCACGCCGCGCCCCAGATGAGCGTGCGCGGCAGCGAGCTCGTGAAGGCGTGCAGGTGGTCGGTCGCCACCGCGAGGGACTGCTCGTCGAGCCGGACCTTGGCGTAGGCGAGGTCGTCGTCGTTGACCAGGATCAGCGCCGGGCGCTCCTGACCCACGAGGTCCGGCACCTCGGTGCGCTCGCCGTCGACGTCGAGCTCGACGCGCAGCGTCCGCTCGAGCTGCACACTGCCGTCCGGCTGCTCGACGAGGTCGTAGCCGCCCACGGCGAGGCGGTGCGGCCGCAGGTGCGGGTGGTCGGCGGGGGCCTCCTGCGTGATCGAGAAGGAGGTGATGACCCCGTCGTCGTCCGTCTGCACCTCGGGGCGCAGCAGGGTGACGCCGGCCTGCTGCAGCCACTGCTGCGACCACGTCCCGAGGTCGCGACCGCTCGTCGCCTCGAGCTCGGTGAGGAGGTCGGTGAGCTCGGTGTTCCCCCAGGCGTGGCGCTGGAAGTACGCCCGGACACCGGCGAAGAACTGCTCCTCGCCCACCCAGGAGACGAGCTGCTTGAGGACCGACGCGCCCTTGGCGTAGGTGATGCCGTCGAAGTTGACCTCGACGTCCTCGAGGTCGCGGATGTCCGCGACGATCGGGTGCGTGGACGGCAGCTGGTCCTGCCGGTACGCCCAGGACTTCTCCAGCGACGCGAAGGTCGTCCAGGCCTGGCGCCACGGCGTCGCCTCCGCCGTCGCGAGCGTGGACGCGTACTCGGCGAACGACTCGTTGAGCCACAGGTCGTCCCACCAGCGCATCGTCACGAGGTCGCCGAACCACATGTGGGCCAGCTCGTGCAGGATCGTGACGGCGCGGCGCTCGACGGTGGCCTCGGGGACCTTGGAGCGGAAGACGTAGTTCTCCAGGAACGTCACCGCGCCCGCGTTCTCCATGGCCCCGGCGTTGAACTCCGGCACGAAGATCTGGTCGTACTTGGCGAACGGGTACGCGAGGGCGAACCGCTCCTCGAAGAAGGCGAAGCCCGCCCGGGTGATGTCGAGGATGTTGTCGGCGTCGAGGTACTGCGCCAGGGACGCGCGGCAGAGCACGCCGAGCGGGATCGTGCGGCCGTCGGAGCTGGTCAGCTCGCCGTCGACCCGGTGGTACGGGCCGGCCACGACGGCGGTGACGTAGCTGGCCAGGCGCGGGGTGGGGGCGAAGTCCCAGCGTACGGTCGGGGCGCCGTCGCCCCCGGACAGCAGCACGGCCTCGGGCGTGGGGGAGTTGGACACGACGGTCCAGTGCGCGGGCGCGGTGACGGAGAAGGCGAACGTCGCCTTGAGGTCGGGCTGCTCGAAGACGGCGAACACCCTGCGCGAGTCGGCGACCTCGAACTGGGAGTAGAGGTAGACCTCCTGGTCCACCGGGTCGACGAAGCGGTGCAGGCCCTCCCCGGTGTTCATGTAGGCGCAGTCGGCGACGACGCGGAGCTCGTTCTCCGCCTCGAGGTCGGCCAGCGCGATGCGCGAGTCCGCGACGACGGCGGACACGTCCAGCGGGCGCCCGTTGAGCACGACCTCGTGCACGGTCGGGGCGATGAGGTCCACGAACGTCGCGGCGCCGGGGGTGGCGGCGAAGCGGACGACCGTCGTCGAGGCGAACGTCTCCGGACCGGTGGTGAGGTCCAGGGCGATGTCGTACGAGTGCACGTCCACGAGCGCGGCGCGCTCGCGGGCCTCGGCACGGGTCAGGTTCTCTGCGGGCACAGGGGGTGCTCCTCGGTGTCAGGGGTGTGACGTCCGGGGCATCCTCCCACGCAGGTCGCCTCGTGACGGCGGGTATTCCTGCTCCCCGCCCAGGGAGGACGGCGCCCGCTGAGGCCCTCCCGGCGGGCGCCGGGAATGCGCGCCGCCGTCGGCTGTTGTCCTCTGGTCAGGGGGACCCGTCGACACGGAGGAGAGCCATGACCACGGCAGGCCAGAGCACCCGCACCACCGACCACGTCCCCGCCCAGGCGACCGCCCCGGACGCGCACCAGCGCGTCCGCGCGGACTTCTGGTTCGACCCGCTGTGCCCGTGGGCGTGGATGACGTCCCGGTGGATGACGGAGGTCGAGGGCCTGCGACCGGTCGACGTGCGCTGGCACGTCATGAGCCTGGCCGTGCTCAACGAGGGCCGGGACCTGCCGGAGGACTACCGGCGCATGATGGACGCGGCCTGGGGCCCGGTGCGGGTCATCACGGCGGCACGGCTGGCGCACGGCGAGGAGGTCGTCAAGCCGCTGTACGACGCGATCGGGACGCGCCTGCACCCCGGCGGTCGCCGCGAGGAGCTGCGCGAGGTCCTCGCCGAGTCCCTCGAGGAGGTCGGGCTGCCCGCCGGGCTCCTGGACGCCGCGGACTCCGACGCGCACGACGCGGAGCTGCGGGCGTCGCACCAGCGTGCCATCGACCTCGTGGGCGACGAGGTCGGTACGCCGGTCGTGGCGGTCGAGGGCGTGGCGTACTTCGGCCCCGTGATGACGCCGGCCCCGAAGGGCGAGGACGCCGGGCGCCTGTGGGACGGCCTCGTCCTCATGACGCAGGTGCCGGGCTTCTACGAGCTGAAGCGGACACGGACGCAGGGCCCCGTCTTCGACTGAGACCCCTCCGGACCGACGCCGGACGCGACCCGGTCCCCACGACGCCGCCGCCGGACCTCCCAGCGGCGGCGTCGTCCGTTCTGGCACGAATCGCACCGAGCTGTCCGCCGATGTGCCCCTGACCTGCGTACTCGCGACGAGCCGGTGGCGTGACCAGCCTGCGGCCAGGTCTTGCGCGGTCACCCGGACGGCCCTACCGTTGCAATCCTTCCAGGTTGTTGCGGGAGATCTTTCAACCCGTTGCATGCGCTCCACTCGAGGCCGTCGCACCGATGCGGCGGCTGGCCGTCACCGGGTCATCGCCGACCCGGCCGACCCGAATGGACCGACACATGAGGGACACGTCCCCCTTCCGGCGCGCGGCGGCGCGCCGGGCGCCCAACCGGGCACGCCGCCCGCTGGCCGCGCTCCTCGGCGCCGCCCTCGCCACGACCGCCCTGGCGACCGGGCTCACGGTGGCACCCCCGGTCAGCGAGCCCGCGGTCGCGGCCACGCCTGCGAGCAAGAGCGTGACCGCCGTGATGTTCCAGTGGCCCTGGGACGCCATCGCCCGGGAGTGCACGACGAACCTCGGACCGGCCGGGTACGGCTACGTCCAGACGTCGCCGCCGCAGGAGCACGTCCGCGGCAGCCAGTGGTGGGTGAGCTACCAGCCCGTCTCCTACCGGATCGAGAGCCGCTTCGGGACCCGGGCGCAGTTCGCGTCGATGGTGCAGACCTGCCGTGCCGCGGGCGTCCAGGTCATCGCGGACGTCGTCATCAACCACATGTCGGGGCAGTCCGCGGGCGGCACCGGCTGGGCGGGCACGCCGTTCCAGCACTACAGCTACCCCGGGACCTACGGCACCCAGGACTTCCACGACTGCCGGCGGGACATCAGGGACTACGGCAACGCGTGGGAGGTGCAGAACTGCAACCTCGTCAACCTCGCCGACCTCAGGACGGAGTCGGACTACGTGCGGGGGCGCATCGCCGCGTACCTCGACGACCTCCTCTCCCTGGGGGTCACCGGCTTCCGGGTCGACGCCGCCAAGCACATCCCGGCCGCCGACATCGCGAACATCAGGAGTCGCCTGACCAACCCGGGCGTGTACATGGTCCAGGAGGTGATCGGCGCCGCGGGCGAGCCCATCAAGGACACCGACTACACCTTCATCAGCGACGTGCACGAGTTCGACTACGGCCGCGAGCTCAAGCGGGTGTTCACGACCGGGCAGCTGTCCTGGCTGAGCAGCTTCGGTGAGAGCTGGGGGCTCATGCCCTCGGGCAAGGCCGGGGTGTTCGTGGACAACCACGACACGGAGCGCAACGGCGAGACCCTCAACCAGACCTACGGCTCGACGTACACGCTCGCGAACGTCTTCATGCTCGCGTGGCCGTACGGCAGCCCGTCGGTCCACTCCGGCTACTCGGCCGCGAGCTACGACGCCGGCCCGCCCCAGAACGCGAACGGCACCGTGATCACCCCGACGTGCTACCAGAACGGCTGGCGCTGCCAGCACGACTGGCGCGAGATCGAGAACATGGTCGGCTTCCGCAACGCGACCGCCGGCGCCGCCGTCGGCAACTGGTGGAGCAACGGCAGCAACCAGATCGCCTTCGGCCGCGGCGCGAAGGGGTACGTCGTCCTCAACAAGGAGGGCGGCACCCTCAGCAGGACGTTCCAGACGTCGCTGCCGGCGGGGACGTACTGCGACGTCACGCAGGGGCTGCCGACGTCGTCCGGGTGCTCCGGACGCAGCGTCACCGTGAACGCCTCCGGGCAGGTCACGGCCTCGGTCGGCGCGGGCACGGCGCTGGCGCTGCACGTGGGGGCCAGGGCCGGCGGTGGCACCGCCAGCCCGCCGTCGTCCGCGACGGCCATCTCCTTCGGCGTGGACGCGACCACGGTCTGGGGCCAGGACGTCCGCGTCGTGGGCAACCACCCGGCGCTCGGCAGCTGGTCGCCGGCGAACGGCGTCCGCCTGTCCTCCTCGACCTACCCCGTCTGGCGGGCCGCGGTCGCCCTGCCGGCCGGGACCCGCGTGGAGTTCAAGTACGTCAAGGTCGACGGCGGCGGGAACGCCGTCTGGGAGAGCGGCGGCAACCGCGTCGCCACCGTCCCGTCGTCGGGGACGCTGCGGCTCGACGACACCTGGCGCAGCTAGCCGGGTCACCGACCGGCGAGGGGTGGGCGTGACCTGGAGCGCACCGTCCACCCCTCGCCCTCCACCTCGCCGCCGCAGCGGCGAGTCCACGGCCGGACGGTTCTCCCAACGTCCGGCCGTGGTGCTGCCCGACGCCTCGGGGTCCTCCGCCCGGACGCGGTGCGCCGGCGAGGGCGTGAGCCGCGGGCGGCGCCGGCCGGGACCACCCCGGCGCTACGGTGCTGCCGTGAGCGACGACGCCCCCCCCGCACAGGTCCCTCCGTCCGACGCTCGGCACGATGCCCGCC
>NZ_CAMPHH010000039.1 GCF_946885855.1 uncultured Actinotalea sp.
AGCGGGTTCGGCTCGCGGCGCAGACGGCGGACGATGCGGGTGCCGTAGAGGTCGCGCCGCAGGACGCCGATGGCGGCCAGGACGAACAGCCACAGCAGCACCAGGTAGCCCAGCCGCAGCAGGGTGATCGTCAGCTCGCTCACCCGCGGCTCACCCGTCCTCGGCCTCGTCCACGCCGGTCCAGAAGAGGATCCGCGTGCGACCGATGGTGATGGTGTTGCCGTCGACGAGCGTCGCGGCGGGGACCTGGTGGCCCTCCACGAAGGTGCCGTTGGTCGACCCGAGGTCCGTCGCGACGACGCCGTCGGGCGTGACCCGGATCTCGAGGTGCTTCCGGGAGATGCCGGGGTCGTCGACGATGATGTCCGCCTCGCTGCCGCGGCCGATGACGGTGACCGGGCCGGTGAGGAGGTAGCGCTGGCCGTCGATGTCGACGAGCGGGTGGCGCATGGAGGCGGCGACGGTCGTGGCCGGCGCGACGGCGCCGCGGACGGTCGCGCTGCGGACCTGGAAGCGGCCCTCCTCGAGCGTCTCGTCCTCGACGAAGGCCACGGTCACGGGCCCGACGAACGCGTAGCGCTGGTGCGTGGCGTGCTCGGTGACGCTCGCGGCGAGCTCGTCGGCGAGCGGCTCGGCGCCCCAGGCCTGGACCTTCTCGTGGTCCTGCGGGGACAGCTCGAGGGTGAACTCGTTGGGCACGACGGTGCGGTCCCGCCCGACGACGGCGGCGCGGTCGTCCACCTCGCGCCGCAGGGCGCTGGCGAGCTCCACGGGCTTGACCTCGCTGCGGAACGCCTTGGCGAACGCGGTGCTGACCACCCGCTCCACGCCCTTCTCGAACCGGTCGAGGACTCCCATGCCACCTCCTTCCCGTCTGGGGCCTTCCCGCGATCGGGACGGACCTGCACAGGTCCCCGGTGATGGTATCGGCCGGTCCCAGGTCGTGCCGGGACGCGGGGCGTGAGGTGGCGCACGGGACCGGTCCCGGCCGTCCTGCGGTCGGTCCGGAGGGGTGGTCCCGGCGGGTTCGGAGCGGCCACCCGGTGCGTGCTAACCTCGTCCGTCGCGGGCAAGTGGCGAAATGGCAGACGCGCTGGCTTCAGGTGCCAGTGTCCGAAAGGACGTGGGGGTTCAAGTCCCCCCTTGCCCACCAGCGGTGCAGACGAGAGCCGGTGACCTCCCAGGTCACCGGCTCTTCCTGTCTCAGGGTCCCGAGGGCCGCGTGGCGTGGCGATGCGGCTCCGGCTCCCCGCGGTGGAACGGCAGGCGGGTCCGCAGCCGTGCCACGGGGCCGACGGAGGCGTCCGGACGGAGCTCCCCGTGGAGCACCGTCTCCTCGGCCGACGTGTCGGGCACCGGTGGCCGGAGCGCCCGGGGCGGTGAGCCCTCGGGCGGGATCCGCGCGATGAGGTGCCGGGCGATGCTGTCGACGGTGTAGGGATCCTGGCTGAGGCGCAGGTCCAGCAGCCCGGTGGCGCGGTCCTTCCGCCCCACGACGACGACTGCCAAGGACTCGGTCATGAGGAGGACGAAGCGGTCCTCGGCCAGGGGGTCCGCCGAGTGCAGGGAGACGGCGCGCGTCCTCGACGGCCCGGCTGGTGTCGACCCGACGGCGAAGTGAGCGGCGAGGCCGGCTCGTCCGGCCAGCTCCGAGGCCCCGGTGATCGGTCGCCAGGGGTCGGGTGTCCCGTCCGGCGCGGCCTCGCGCCCGACAGGGCCGAGACCGCCGAGCAGGACGGCGCGCGAGCGGGCGACCAGGGCGCGGTGGACGTAGAGGGAGCACGTCTCGTGGAAGGTCCCCGCGTCGACGTGGCGTGACGGCCGGTCGGCGACGGCGTCCCACAGGGACGTCGCCGGAGGGGTGCTGCCGCGACCCGCGAGGAGCGGGATGACGGCGCGAGGCGCTCGGAGGGGCGACGGCAGCGGTGCCTCGAGACCCAGACCATGGCCCTGACCGTGGGTGGCGCCGAGCGCCCGGGCGAGACGCTCGTCGGCAGCGTTCTCGACACCCTTGACCACGAGGGTCGCGCCGGTCGCCTCCACGTGGCGGGTCGCTGCGACGACGGCTGCCGCGGCGTCGTCGTCAGGGTCGCGCAGCCGGCGGATGTCCAGCTTGACGACGTCCGGGGCCAGCATCGGCAGCAGGGACAGCCAGCCCGTGCTCTCGGCCACGTCGTCGACGCAGACGCCCCAGCCGATGGCACGGGCATGGTCGATGGTCGCCAGGATCCCCGCCGGGTCGGCCCGCAGCCCGCGGTCGTCCACCTCGACGACGACCCGCAGGGAGGCCTCGGCGCGGGCGATCACGCCGCTGAGGTCCGGCGGGCAGGTGGCCGGCGGGGAGCCGGTCTCCACGTTGACGAACACCGCGGCACCCGGCGGGAGGTCGGCTGCTGCCGCCGCCTCCAGTGCCGCCGCGCGGCACACCCAGTCCAGCTCGACCGTGCGACCCGCGGCCCGGGCGGCGGCGAACAGGGCCGGCGCCGTGTGCAGGGGTGTGTCCACCGGGCCGCGGGCGAGGGCCTCGAAGCCGACGGTCTCGCCGGTGTCCAGGGCGACGACCGGCTGGAAGACGGACGTGACGGCCCGCGTGGCGAGGAGCGAGTCGATCTCGTCGTGCTCCGCGGCTCCGCCCGGCCCGGGCACCCGCCCGTCGTCCGCGCTCATGGATGCCGCCCTTCGTCTCGTTCCCGATCGGTCCTCACGTCCTGATCGGCCGTGAGTGGGTGTCGTGGAGGCGAGCGCCGGGTGACAGCCGGGCGCGGCGCGCGACACCGTCGGAGGGTGAGGACCGACGGACGGCTCGTCAGGTCCAGGCGCGGGCCGACCGGGCGGCCCAGTAGTCCCCTGGGTCCTCGGCGGCGCGCACCGCCTCGGTCAGCACGCCGGGGTCGAGGTCCACGCCCGACGCGGCGACGTGCGAGGCCAGGTGCTCCGGGGTGGCCGCGCCGGAGAGCACGCGCCACACCCAGGGCTGGGCGAGCGCGACGGCGACGCACAGCTGGTCCACCGGGACGCCGGCCTCCCCGGCGAGGCCGACGACGTGCCGCACGCCCGGGGCGTCGTCGGCGGTGCCGGGCGCGAGGCGGCCGTTCGCGACGACCTCCTTGACGACGACCTGCGCTCCCCGCTCCGCGGCCTCGGCGGCAGCCGCCCCCACGGAGGGCTCCAGCGGGTTCCACGTCACCTGGAACGCGGTGAAGAGCGGTGCTCCACCGACGACGACGTCCAGCGCCGCCCGGACGGCGTCCGCCTGCTGCGCGCCCGAGGTGGAGATGCCGACGCGGACGCCCCGGTCACGGACGCGCGCGAGCTCCCGGTGCAGCGCCGTGTCGGTCAGGGCGCCGGTGTCCAGCGTGGCCGAGTGCACGAGGTACCGGCCGAGGTGGCTTCCGAGCAGCTCCTCGCTCCGCGGCCACTGCTCGCGGAAGGCGTCGACGGAGTGGTCCTTCACCTCGTGGGCTTCGGCGTCCATCCGCCAGTCGCCGACGTAGCGGTAGCCCCACTTGGAGCCGACCTCGACGGCCCGGACCGCGGCGTCGTCGGCGCGGCGGGCGAGCCAGGAGGCGACGAACTCCTCGGCGCGGCCGTAGGACCGGGCCACGTCGACGTAGGTGATGCCTCCGGCGACGGCGGCGTCCAGCAGCGCGTGCGTGCGGCGCTCGAGCTCGTCCGGCGCGCGGTCGTGGCCCAGGTCCGCGCTCCGTCGCGGGGTGATGTAGGCGGGGCGGCCGACGGCGGCGAGGCCGATCCCCAGCTGGGCGGCCCCGGTGGCTGTCCTGGTCATGCGGTGATCATGCCGCGCGTGGCCGGCGCACCGCCGCCGGGCTGGGACTGCAGCGAACGGAGCAGCTCCGCGAGCAGGTGGTCCAGCAGTGCGCGCTGCGCCGGACCGATCGCGCCGAGCGCGGCGGCCTGGCCGGCGAGGTCCTCCTCCACGACCGCCTCGGTCAGCCGGGCGCCGGCGTCCGTGAGCGTGACGGTGCGGGTGCGGGCGTCCTCGGCACCGACGCGGCGCGTCACCAGGCCGCGCGCCACCAGGCGGTCGAGGCGCTTGGTGATCGCGCCCGTCGTGACGCCGAGGTGCCGCGCGAGATCGCCGGGCTGCAGGGGGCCGGTCCCGGCCTGGCGGAGCGTGACGAGGACGTCCAGATCACCTCGCCCGACGCCGGCCGCGTCGAGCGGGTCGCGGAGCCGCTGCTCCAGGACGTCGGCGAGGAGAAGGATGCGTTCGACCACCAGTGCGGGTGCCGCGTCGAGGTCCGGGCGGAGGCGGTGCCAGCCCTGCACCGCGGCGGAGATGCGGTCGGTGGCCATGGGAGGAGCATATCTTCCGCGGAAGAGAAGGCGGTGTGGATGGAGGTGACTTCCTGGGAAGACAACGTTGGGTGGCCGACCGGCCGACCCCACCCACGGCGCGGCGTGGCGGCACCGTCCCATGCCGCTCGGCCACGACCGGCGGGAGCCAGGGGGCCGGCGCGCAGAGCGGCTGGCGCCGGGGACGACGTGTCCCCGCGGTGTCCGGCTCAGGTGTGACGTACGTCCCCTCAGGTCGGGGCGCCGGATGCCGAAAGACCGAGTGGTCCTCCACCGTCGCGGTGCGGGGTCACCCCCCCGCTGGCTCCCGGCGTCCGCGCGCGCCACCGTCCTCCCGGAGACCGACCGTGCAGCTCCTCACCGAGGTGTCAGGCCTTCTCGCCTCGATCACCGGCCTGCTCCTCTGGCTGCCGCAGGGGCTGCGGGTGTGGCGCGACCGCCACGCCCCGGACCGCCTCGCCGGCATCTCGGTGCCGACCCAGGTCCTCTCGCTCGCGGGCAACGTGCTGTGGCTGCTGCACGCCATCGGCATCGGCTCCTTCTGGCTCGGCGCGCCGAGCGTCGTGAACGTGCCGATCGCCGTGATGACCATCGTCGTCGTGCGGCGGGCCGCAGCGTGTCGTGACGCGACCTCGGTCGAGGCGGCGCTGCTGGCCGCCACGGCCCCCGACGTGCCGCTGGACGAGCTGCCCGCCCTCGACGCCGCGGCCGTGGCCGTGACCGTCCCCGTCGTCCGGGCGGCCGACAGCGAGCCGGACGCCGACGGGCTCGTCCTCGCGAGCTGACGCCGACCGGCGCGGCCGCCGGTCCTTCGACCTGCGTCGGGCCGGGTGGCCCGTCTACCGTCGTGGCGTGATCATCCTGCGCCGGTGCGCCCCGTGACGGCCGTCCTCGACGTGCTCGCGGCGTCGCCGCTCCTCGCGATCGTCGTGGTCATGGCGATCGGGACGGCCCTCGGCGCGGTGCCGTTCGGGCCGGTGCGCTTCGGTCCCGCAGGGGCGCTGTTCGTCGGGCTGGCCGTCGGCGCGCTCGACCCGCGCCTCGGGGAGGACCTGGCCCTCGTGCAGACGCTCGGTCTGGCGCTGTTCGTCTACACGGTGGGCCTGGCGGCGGGGAACACCTTCTTCCGGGACCTGCGCCGCCAGCTGCCGGTCATGGCGGTGGGCGTCGGCGCCCTGCTCGTCGCGGCGGCGACGGCCTTCGGGCTCGGCTCGCTCACCGGGCTCAGCGGCCCGCTCCTGGCCGGGACCTTCACCGGGGCGCTGACGTCGACCCCGGCGCTCGCGGCCGCGGTCGCCGCCGCGGGCGACCAGGAGCCCGCCGTCGGCTACTCGCTCGCCTATCCCGTCGGTGTGACGATCGCGATCCTCGTGGTCGCGGCCACCGTGCAGCGGCGCTGGCCGGGGCGGCGCGACCCGCAGCCCGCCGCAGGGCTGGGGCTCGTCGCCGTCACGGCCCGCGTCGAGCGCCCGACGACGCTCGACGACGTCCCGGGCGTCCGCGACCAGCGCGTCCGCATGTCCTACCTCGCGCGCGAGCGGGGCGTGCGGGTCATCGCCCCGCACGAGGAGCTGCAGCCGGGCGACCAGGTGGTCGTCGTCGGGCCGCAGGAGGCCGTCGACGACGCGGTCGCGCACCTCGGCGTCCGGGTCGACGAGCACCTCGCGGACGACCGCACGACCGTCGAGAACCAGCGCTTCGTCGTCTCCGACCGGCGCATCGCCGGCCGGACCGTCGCCGAGCTCGACATGCCGGGGCGGTTCGAGGGCGTGGTGACGCGCGTGCGGCGGGGCGACCTGGACCTGCTCGCCCGCGACGACCTCACCCTCGAGGTCGGCGACAGGGTGCTCGCCGTCGTGCCGCGTGAGCGCCTCCGGGACGTGCAGGACTTCTTCGGGGACTCCGAGCGACGGGTGTCCGAGATCGACCCCGTGCCGGTCGGCGGGGGACTGGCCCTCGGGCTGCTGCTGGGACTCGTCACCGTGCCGCTGCCGGGCGGTGCGGCGTTCGCGCTCGGCTCGGCGGCCGGGCCGCTGCTCGTCGGCATGGTGCTCGGCCGGCTCGAGCGCACCGGGCCGTTCGTCTGGCGGATGTCCCTGGCCGCGAACCTCACGATCCGCCAGATCGGTCTGCTGCTGTTCCTCGCCGCCGTCGGCCTCGCGTCCGGGCAGGCGTTCGCCGAGCAGGCGTTCACCGCCACCGGCCTACGGGTGGTGCTCGTGGCCGCCGCCGTCGTCGGGCTGTCCGCGGTGCTGCTCGTGATCGGGGCGCGCGCCGTCGGCGTGAGTGCGCCGCGGGCCGCCGGGGTGGTCGCGGGCTTCGTCGGGCAGCCCGCCGTCCTCGCGTACGCCGGGTCGCGCGTCGTCGACGAGCGCGTCGAGGCCGGCTACGCGGCGCTCTTCGCGCTGGGGATCATCGTCAAGATCCTCCTGGTGCAGCTGCTGGTGCTGGCGTAGGAGCGAAGCCCCACCGACGTCGTCAGGACGGCCGGTGCCGTCAGTGCCCGCTCGCCTCCTTCGTGGGCGGCGTCGTCGGCGCTGTCGTCGGAGGCGTCGGCGACGTCGTCCCCAGGGCCACCGCCTGCTCCCGGGCCCGGGCCTTCGCGGCCCGCACGCCCTCGGGCGTGTGCACGTCGGCCGCCGTCAGCGGCGCCCACCGCGACGCCAGGCGCTCCTCGAGCGCGGGCATCGTCGTGTACTCGAGGTCGTCGAGCGGCAGGCGGTGCGGCTCGAACGGTCCGTGCCGGCGGTAGTAGTCCATGACCTCGTTCGCCTGGGCGCGGGCGCGGTCGAACGACGGGTCGGCGAACATGTCGCGCGGGCCGACGAGCTCGCCGTCCTTCATCTGGAAGCCGAGGCAGACGACGCGCGGCGGGCCGTCGAAGCGCGTCGGGTGCGCGTCGTCCAGGCTCACGGGCATGAGCGGGGCGTGGTGCGAGCCGCGCATGCAGCCGGCGACGGAGTACGGGAAGGCGAAGGGCTCGAGCACCTCGCCGACGGCGGGCAGCCCGGACTGCGCGCGCACGATCATCACGGGGTCGTCCTTGCCGACGTACCTGCCGGCGATGAGCGACAGGCGCTGCGTGCTCGTGGCCGCGGCGACGATCCCCTTCGCGACCGACCGCACCGAGTGCACGACGTAGCGGGAGGGCGCCCCGATGTACATGAGGAGGTCGTACATGTCCGCCGGGCAGGTCAGCTCGATGCTCGCGTTCTCGTAGAGGTCGTAGACCTCGAAGACGAAGCCGTCGTGCATCGCCTGGTCGATGACGAGACCGGCGGTCGTGAACGGGTCCGCGAACATGCGGAACAGCGGGTAGTTCCACGCGCCCGGCTCGGTCTTGTCCGCGAGGAAGCACAGGATCGGCTCGCTGGGCCGCTCGTGGCCGATCTCGAGCTCGGCGTAGCCGGGGCCCATGCCGCGCAGGTTGCCGGAGAAGGCGTCCGAGAGGAGGTCCTGGCCGGCGCCGTACAGGCCGAGCCCCTGGGCGACCGCCGTGGTCTTCTGGAACACGTCCCAGGCGAAGCTGTGGATGCGCTGCGCGTCGGCGCCCTGGCGGTGACTCATGATCAGCGCGAGGTCGTCACCGCACGACGCGACGTGACCGTCGTCGAGCAGGCCGGTCTCGATCGCGTGCCGGATCTCCCGGCCGGCGACCGCCTCCTGGTCCGGGTGCACCGACGAGTGGCCGACCCAGCCCCCGGTGTCGGCCTTGATGATGGAGAGCGTCCGCATGGTGCCCACCTCCGTCGAACGGGCGAACAGCTCCACCGTCCGCCGGGTCGTGCACGGCGTCGAGGGACGGAGGTCCTCGCCGGGCGGTCGCTCGGGTGGGTGCCGAGGTCAGGCGGAGCCGCGGACGACGACGTGCGTCTCGAGGAGCGTGCCGCCCGGTTCGGGTGCGGAGCCGCTGACCTGCGCGAGGACGGACTCCGCGGCGCGCTCGCCGAGCAGGCTGGCGGGCTGGTGGACGGTCGTCAGCTGGGGGTGGGTGCGCAGCGCCCACGAGGAGTCGTCGAAGCCGACGACGCCGACGTCCTCGGGGACCCGGCGGCCGGCGGCCCGCAGCGCGTCGAGCGCCCCGGCCGCGACGGCGTCGGACGCCGCGAAGACGCCGTCGACGTCCGGCTCACGCTCGAGCAGCTCCTCCATGGCGGTGCGGCCGGCGGTGTACTCGTAGAGCGGTCGGTCGACGACGAGGCGCTCGTCGAAGCGGTCCCCGAGGGCGTCGCGGAAGCCGGTGAGGCGGTCGGCGCCGGAGTCGCGGTCGAGCGCGACGGCGATCATCCCGATCCGGCGGCGGCCGGTCCCGACGAGGTGCTCCGTGATCGCCGCGGCGGCACCGCGGTTGTCGATGCCGACCCAGGGCACGTGGACGTCGCCGGGGGGGCGGCCGACCAGCGTCGCCGGGATGCTCAGCCGCCCGATGGCGGCCAGCAGCGAGTCGTTCTGGCGGGCGGAGACGACGACGGCGCCGTCGACGAACCCGCCGCTGAGGTACCGCGCGACGCGGCGGCTGTCGCGCTCGGAGTCGATGACGAGGCTGACCATCTGCTGGTCCGCACCCGAGAGCACCCGGTTCGCGCCGAGCAGGATCGCGCCGATGTTCGGGTCCTCGAGGAACAGCGCGTGCGGCTCGTGGACGATGAAGCCGATGGCCTGGGCCCGCTGGAGCGCGAGGTTGCGGGCGGCGGTGTTGGGGACGTAGCCGACCTTGGCGACGGCGGCCTCGATGGCGGCCCGGGCCTCGGCGGAGACGTACGGCTCGCCGTTGAGGACCCGGGAGACCGTGCCGCGCGAGACGCCGGCCTCGAGCGCGACGTCGCGGATCGTCGCGCGCCGGGGCCGGGTGGTGGACATGGCCCGGATGCTAGCCCGCGCGGGCCCGAGCGCCCGGGACGTTCCGCTCGACCGGCCCCTGGCGTCCTTCCCGCCGGCGTGACCGTTCCGCGACCTCGCCGTGACCTCGCTGTGATCGGTTTTGATCGGCAATGGTCGGATGTGTTGACACATCTCGATCGGCGCCCTTAGCGTCTGTGCACGGTCACAGAAGGCGCGCGGCACCGCCGGGCTCCCTACCTGTGAACGGTCACAGAACGTCAAGGTCGACGTCCCGGGTCCACCGGGGCTCTCGAGCGAAGGAGCGCGATGAGCACCGCCGCCCGCGACGACGCCCCCGGCGCCGTCCGCGCCGCCGCCCCGGCCGGGGTCGGCGACGGCGACCGCGCCGGCCGTCCCCGCTTCACGCCCGAGCGCATCGCCTTCGGCTGCGACTACAACCCCGAGCAGTGGGACCCGGCGGTCTGGCAGGAGGACGTCGTCCTCATGCGGGAGGCCGGCATCGACCTCGTCGCGATCAACATCTTCGGCTGGTCCGAGGTCGAGCCGGAGCCGGGGCGCTTCGACTTCAGCCGCCTGGACGCCGTCGTCGAGCTGCTGCACGCGAACGGGATCGGGATGAACCTCGGCACGGGCACCGCGTCCCCGCCGCCGTGGCTGCCCACCCGGCACCCGGAGACCCTCCCGGTCACGGCCGACGGCGCGACTCTCTGGCCCGGCGGCCGCCAGGCGTACTGCCCGAGCTCGCCGGTCTTCCGGGAGCGGGCCGTCGCGCTCGTCGAGCAGGTCGCGCGGCGCTACGGGAGCCACCCCGGCGTCCGGCTGTGGCACGTGTCCAACGAGCTCGGCTGCCACAACTCGCTCTGCTACTGCGACGCGTCGGCGACGGCGTTCCGCACGTGGCTGCGGACCCGGTACGGCACCGTGCAGGCGCTCAACGCGGCCTGGGGGACGTCGTTCTGGAGCCAGCGCTACGGCTCCTTCGACGAGGTCCTGCCGCCGCGGCGGCCCACGGCGACGGCCAACCCGACGCAGGTGCTGGACTTCCACCGCTTCAGCTCGGACGAGCTCCTCGGCCTGTACCGCGCGGAAGCCGAGGTCATCCGCCGGCACAGCGACATCCCCGTCACGACGAACTTCATGGTCACCGCCCACCAGCGGGACATGGACTACTTCGCCTGGGCGCCGGACATGGACGTCGTCGCGAACGACCACTACCTCGACCACCGGCTCGCGGACCCGCTGCTCGAGCTCGCCTTCTCGGCGGACGCGACGCGCGGCACGGCGGCCGGACGGCCCTGGCTGCTCATGGAGCACTCGACCAGCGCGGTGAACTGGCAGCCGGTCAACCTCGCGAAGGCCCCGGGGGAGATGCAGCGCGTCTCGCTCACCCATGTCGCCCGCGGCGCCGACGGCGTCTGCTTCTTCCAGTGGCGGGCGTCGGTCCAGGGCTCGGAGAAGTTCCACTCGGCGATGCTGCCGCACGCCGGAACGTCGTCGCGGACGTGGCACGAGGTGCTCGAGCTGAGCCGGACCCTGGAGGCGCTGCGGGAGGTCGTCGGTAGCACGGTGCGCAGTGACGTCGCGCTCGTCTTCTCCTGGGAGAGCTGGTGGGCGGCCGACGGCGAGAACCGGCCGTCGTCGCAGGTCCGGTACCTCGAGCAGGTGCACGCGATGTACGGGGCGCTGCGGGCTGCCGGCCTGGCGGTCGACGTCGTGCCGCCCGGTGCCTCGCCCGAGGTGCTCGCGCGGTACCGCCTCGTCGTCGTCCCCGAGCTCTACCTCGTCCGGGACGCGGAGGCGGCGACGATCGCGCAGTACGTCGCCGACGGCGGGCACGCGCTCGTCACCTTCTTCAGCGGGATCGTCGACGAGGACGACCGGGTGCGCCTCGGTGGCTATCCCGGCGCCTTCCGCGACCTGCTGGGTGTCGTGAGCGACGAGTTCCACCCGCTGCTGCCCGGCCGGACGGTCACGCTGGACACCGGGGCGCAGGGCTCGCTGTGGACGGAGCAGCTGCGCACCGTCACGGCGAAGGCCGTCGCGCACCTCGTCGACGGGCCGCTCCCCGGCGTGCCCGCCGTCACCCGCAACGAGCACGGTCACGGGACCGCCTGGTACCTCGCGACCGTGCTCGACGCGGACCACGCCACCGCGCTGGTCCGCGAGGTCGCGACCCACGCCGGCGTCGAGCCGATGCCCGGTGCGGGTCCGCAGGTCGAGGTGGTCCGTCGTGCGCACGACGACGGCGCGTCCTACCTCTTCGTCATCAACCACAGCGACGACGTCGTCGCGGTGCCGGTCCACGGTCACGAGCTGACCCAGGACGAGCGCACCGAGACCCTGCACGTGCCCGCGGGCGCCGTGCGCGTCGTCAGGGAGGACGTGAGGCGATGAGCACCACCGCGCTCGACGCGCCGTCGGCGACGGCGCCGGCCCCGACCAACCGGGTCCGCGTGACCCACAAGGGAGCGATCGCCGTCTTCGTCGCTCCGTTCGGCGTGCTGTTCTCGCTGTTCTACCTCCTGCCCATCGGGTACGCGGTGTGGCAGTCGACGCGCGTCGTCGAGCGCGACGGCACGTTCGGTCCGCCGACCGAGGTGTTCGGCGGTCTCACGCAGTACCAGAACGTCCTGCAGGACGAGGCGTTCTGGGAGTCCATCCGGCGGGTGCTGCTGTTCGGCATCGTCCAGGTCCCGGTCATGCTCGGGCTGGCGCTGCTCTTCGCGCTGCTGCTCGACTCGCCCCTGGTGCGGGGGCGGCGGTTCTTCCGCCTGGCGTTCTTCGCGCCGTACGCGGTCCCGGGGGTCATCGCGGCGATCATGTGGGGCTTCCTGTACTCGCCGAACCTCTCGCCGTTCCGGCCGCTGACCGCCGAGGTCAACCTCCTCTCCGCGGACCTCGTCCTCTGGGCCATCGCCAACGTCGTGACCTGGGTGTACGTCGGCTACAACATGCTCATCATCTACTCCTCGCTGCTGGCCATCCCCGCCGAGGTGTACGAGGCGGCGCGGCTGGACGGGGCGTCGCAGTTCCGTATCGCCTGGTCGATCAAGATCCCGCTGGTCATGCCGGCGATCATCCTCACGGCGATCTTCTCGATCATCGGCACGCTCCAGCTGCTCGCGGAGCCGCAGGTCTTCCGGACGTTCACGTCCTCGGTGACCAGCGACTACACGCCGAACCTCCTCGTGTACACGACGGCCTCGGTGCCGAACCCGAGCCTGGCCGCCGCCTTCTCGGTGGTGCTCGCGCTCGCGACGTTCATCCTGTCCTTCACCTTCCTCAAGGTGACCCAGCGGAAGGCGTTCCAGTGAGCACCCCCGCCACCACCACGTCGGGCGACCGCACGCCGCCGTCGGCCCGCGCTGCCCGGCGCACGCGCGGCGCCGCGGCCGGGACGCCCACGACCGGCCCCCGCGAGAGCATCCTGTCCCGCACCGGCGCCATGCTCGTCATGGCGGTCTTCACGCTGTACTTCCTCACGCCGATCTGGTGGCTGCTCGTCGCGTCGACGAAGAGCCGCGGCGACGTGGTCGGGACGAACCCGCTGTGGTTCTCGGACATGCAGCTCGGGCAGAACCTGGCCGGGGTGTTCGAGTACCAGGGCGGGATCCTCGTCCAGTGGCTGGGCAACAGCCTCCTGTACGCCGGTGGCGGCGCCCTGGTCGCGACGCTGCTCGCGGGCATGTGCGGGTACGCCATCGCGAAGTACCGGTTCCCGGGGCGCGAGCTGCTCTTCAACGTCGTGCTTGGCGGCGTGCTGGTGCCGGCCACCGCCCTGGCGCTGCCACTCTTCCTGATCTTCAGCGAGGTCAACGCCACCAACACGTTCTGGTCGGTGTTCCTGCCGAGCATCGTCAGCCCGTTCGGCGTCTACCTCACGCGGATCTTCGCGGCGGCGTCCGTGCCGGACGAGCTCATGGAGGCCGCGCGGCTGGACGGCTCGGGGGAGGTGCGGACGTTCTTCACGGTGTCCGTCCGGCTCATGTTCCCTGCGCTGGTCACGGTCTTCCTCTTCCAGTTCGTGGCGATCTGGAACAACTTCTTCCTGCCGCTGATCATGCTGCGGGACACCGAGCTCTTCCCCGTGACGCTCGGTCTGTACAACTGGAACTCGGTCGTCAACCAGGTGCCCGAGCTCCGGCTCTACGTGCTGGTCGGGGCGCTCGTCTCGATCGTGCCGCTGATCATCCTGTTCCTGCTCCTGCAGCGCTTCTGGCGCACGGGCCTGGGGACGGGGGCGATCAAGTGACCGCGCGCCGCGGCGCCGTCGTCGGGCGCACGGCGCAGCACCTCCGCCCTCCTGAACGGACGGCGCGGGGCTGAACCTCCGCCTTCCTCGAGGGAGGGCGCGGGGCTGACCCGGGGACTCCTCCCCTCAGCACCTCCGCAGCGACGGCCCGGCACGATCACCGGACCGCGTGGCGGACCTCCACCGCACCACCTGTGCCCTCATCCCTGTCCCTCCATCTCTGAACCGATCACCCCGACCGGAAGAAGGAACCGATGCGCACCACCACACGAGCGGTCAGCGTTGCTCTGCTCGCCCCGCTGCTCCTCGCCGCGTGCTCCGACGGCGGCAGCTCCGACGACGGCGCGGCCGGCGCCGGCGGCGGCGACGCCGGCGCCTGCGAGCCCGCAGGCGAGCCCGTCACCCTGACCTACACCTCCTGGATCCCCGGGATCGAGGACGTCGTCGAGATCTGGAACGAGGCGAACCCCGACATCCAGGTCGAGGTGCAGACCGGGCCGAACGGCAACGGCGGCACCTACGCGAACTTCTTCAACCAGCTCGAGGCCGGGAACCCGCCGGACCTCGGCCAGATCGAGTTCGACGCGCTGCCGAACTTCCGTGTCCAGGACGGCCTCGAGAACCTCGCCGTCTGCGAGGACGTGGCGGCGGCCGGCGACCAGTTCATCGACTGGACGTGGAGCCAGGTCGGCCTCGGCGAGGAGGGCGCGGCGTACGCGATCCCGCAGGACACGGGCCCGATGGCGATGTTCTACCGCGCCGACCTCTTCGAGGAGGCCGGCATTGAGATCCCCACGACGTGGGAGGAGTACGCGGCGGCCGCGGAGCAGGTGCGCGAGGCCGGCGGCTACATCACCAACTTCTCCACGGGCGACATCAACCAGTTCGCCGGCTTCGTGTGGCAGGCCGACGGCTCGTGGTTCGACAACTCCGGCGAGGAGTGGGAGGTCTCGCTGACCTCCGACGCGTCGATGCAGGTCGCCGACTACTGGCAGGACCTCATCGAGCGTGACCTCGTCTCCTCGCTGCCCGGCTGGACGAGCGAGTGGGACAACGCCTACAACACCGGCCAGGCCTGGACCTGGATCTCCGCCGTGTGGGGCGCCAACTCGATCATGACGGGTGCGCCGGACACGGCCGGTCAGTGGCGCGTCGCGCCGGCTCCCCAGTGGGAGGGCGTCGACGGCGGCGGCAACTGGGGCGGCTCGACCACGGCCGTGTTCAAGGGCACGGAGAACCTCTACGAGGCCTCGCAGTTCGCGCTGTGGCTGAACACCTCGGAGGAGGCGCTCAACGCGCTCATCGAGGCGGCGAACCTGTACCCGGCCACCGAGGCGGGCATCGAGCTGCCGGCGCTCTCCGAGGGCGTCGAGTTCTACGGTGGCCAGGAGATCTACGAGGTGTTCCGCGAGGCGGGCGCCAAGGTCTCGCCGGACTTCGTCTGGGGCCCGACGATGACGCAGGTCTACAACGACGTGTCCGACGGCTTCTCGGCCGCCGTGTCCGGCCAGGGCACGCTGGGCGAGGCGCTGGAGGCCGGCCAGGAGTCGACGATCGCCGCCCTGCAGGCGCAGTCGATCCCGGTCGCGGAGTAAGGACCGGCCGTCCCGCCCGCCGATGCGCTCGGCGGGCGGGACGCCTGACGGCCCGGCCCGAGCACGACGACGGGTCGGGCCGTCGCGTTCCCGGCGCCCGTGGTGTCCTGATGGTCCGGCGTCCACCTCCTCGTCCACTCCTCAGGGGGCCCTCGTGATCTTCCATCTCCGTGCCGCGGGGACCAGCGTGCTGCTGGACGCCCGGGGCGCGGCCGTCCCCGCCGTCGTCCACTGGGGCGCGGACCTGGGTGACCTCGACGACGCAGCGGTCGAGCGGCTCGTCGACGCCCAGGTGCCGCCCGTCCCGCCGAGCGCCGTCGACGTCCCGTTCCGCCTCAGCCTCCTCCCGACCCTCCACGAGGGCTGGACCGGACGGCCGGCGATCAGCGGGTTCGTCGTCGCGGCGCCCGACGGACCGGTCGGTGTCCCTGACCCGCGATCCGGGGACCAGGGGACGGCGGCGGGCGCGGGGAGCATCGGTGGTGCGACCAGCGGTGCGGCGGCCGACCAGAACGGTCCCGCACCGGTCCCCGTCCGCAGCCGCCGCCGTCCGCTTCCCCCGTTCCGTCTGGGCTCCGCCGCGTCGGTCGGGTCCTCGGGCGTCCGGCTCGAGCTGACCGCCGACGGCGGGCTGCGGGTCGCCGTCGAGCTCGATCTCACCGTGGAGGGCGTGCTGCGGCTGCGGCACACGTGGTCCAACGACGGCGCCGACGTCGTCGAGGTCGGCTCCCTGGACGCGGTGCTGCCGGTCCCGGACCGTGCCGGGGAGCTGCTGGACCTGTCGGGGACGTGGGCGCACGAGCGCAGGCCGCAGCGCCGCGCCGTCGGCGACGGGGTGTGGAGCCGGGAGTCCCGCCACGGGCGCCCGGGGCACGACCACGCCTTCCTCACCGTCGCGGGTACGCCGGGCTTCGGGTTCCGCGCCGGCGAGGTGTGGGCGCTCCACGTCGCGTGGAGCGGTGACGCCCGGCACGGGGTGGAGCGCTCGACGATGGGCCGGACCGTCCTCTCGGGCGGCGAGCTGCTCGCGCCCGGCGAGCTGTCGCTCGCGGCGGGGGAGTCCTGGACGACGCCGTGGGTCGTGGCCGTCTGGTCGGCCGACGGCCTCGACGGGGTGTCGCAGCGGCTGCACCGGTGGGTCCGCGCGACGTCGCCGGTGCCGGGGGAGCGGCCCGTGACGCTGAACACCTGGGAGGCCGTCTACTTCGACCACGACCTCGAGCGGTTGGGCCGGCTCGCGGAGGTCGCGGCCGAGGTCGGCGTCGAGCGGTTCGTGCTCGACGACGGGTGGTTCCGCGGCCGCACCGACGACCGGCGCGCGCTCGGCGACTGGTTCGTGGACCCGGTGCGGTGGCCGGAGGGCCTGCACCCCCTCGCGCGGCGCGTGGCCGGCCTGGGGATGGAGCTGGGGCTGTGGGTCGAGCCCGAGATGGTCAGCCCCGACTCGGACCTCGCCCGGGAGCACCCCGAGTGGCTGCTGTCGGCCGGCGTCACGTGGCGGCACCAGCACGTCCTCGACCTGCGTCGGGCCGACGCACGGGCGTTCGTCCTCGAGCGGCTCGACGCGCTGCTGGCCGAGTACCCGATCGCCTACCTCAAGTGGGACCACAACCGGGACCTGCTCACCGAGGGTGCGCACGGGCAGACCACGGCGCTGTACGACCTCCTGGACGAGCTGCGACGCCGGCACCCCGGGGTGGAGATCGAGTCCTGTGCCTCCGGCGGGGCGCGTGTCGACCTGGGGATCCTCGAGCGGGTCGACCGGTTCTGGACCTCGGACGTCAACGACCCGCTGGAGCGTCAGGCCGTGCAGCGCTGGAGCACGTTGCTGCTGCCACCGGAGTACCTGGGCAGCCACGTCGGGCCGTCGCCCGCGCACACGACCGGACGCGAGAGCGACCTGGGGTTCCGCCTGGTGACAGCGCTCTTCCTCAGTGCCGGGCTGGAGTGGGACCTCACGCGGGCGTCGGCGGGCGAGCTCGCGCACGTGCGGCGGTGGATCGGGGAGTACCGGGAGCTGCGGGGCCTGCTGCACAGCGGCGTCGTCGTCCGGGTGGACGGCAGCGACCCCGCGGTCGAGGTGCACGGCGTCGTCGCGCAGGACCGGTCCGAGGCGGTGTTCGCCCATGTGGCGCTGACGGCGCCACGGTCCGCGCTGCCCGCGCCCGTCCGGTTCCCCGGGCTGGACCGGGAGCGGGATTACGTCGTGCGGGTGCTGCCGATCGGCGACCCGCCGCGTGTGCTCCAGCCGAGGCCGCCGGCGTGGTTGCAGGGCGACGGGTGGCTCGGTGGCCCCGGGACGCTGCTCGACGACGAGGACCTCGTGCTTCCCGGTCGTGCGCTCGCCGAGGTCGGACTGCCGGGCGCGCTGCTGCTCCCCGGGCAGGCGATGGTCTTCCACCTCGGGGCGGTGTGACCCTCGGGCTACCTGACCCCCGGGCTGACCTGACCCTCGGCGCGGTCCGACCCTCGGGCTACCTGACCCTCGGGCTGACCTGACTGAATCGCCCCGGGTCTCGTGGAGGGTCTGATTCCCCGAGAGGATGAGGACCATG